>CAZDWP010000021.1:0-15299 GCA_964508985.1 uncultured Herbinix sp.
GTAAAAGATTTAGTATTGATCCCCCGCATCCTGCCTTCGGATTCATCGTTCCTATTACGGCTCTTTTTATCCTAGCCTGTACTATAGCACCAGAGCACATCTGACAAGGCTCCAATGTAATATATATAGTACAATCCTCCAAACGCCAGTCCCCCATGTTCTTACTGGCTTTACTAATAGCCGTAAGCTCTGCATGAGCAAGAGTCGTTTTATTAGTATTCCTTTTATTATAGCCTCTACCTATTATCTTATCCTGATAAACAATGACACAGCCAATGGGTACCTCACCTAAGAGATACGCCTTATTAGCCTGCTTCAAGGCTTCTCTCATATATTTTTCATCCGTCATATTATCATTTCCTTTTCTATCAAACAATTTTATGATATTATGATTATTATATCCACGATAAGCGGATTAGTCCATGGAAATTATATCGATTTATGTGACATGCACTTTATGTCACATAAAATCGAGATGATTTCCATGGATAAGTGTAACGTGAACGAAAAATGCGCAGCATTTTGAGTTCCTAATCCGCTTTTCACAGAATGCGCAGCATTTTGAGTTCCTAATCCGCTTACCTCACCCCACAAGGAGGCAATATGAATATTCATGGTTTTAACAAATCTACTCTATTAGACTATCCAAAGCACCTGGCTGCAACCATATTTGTTGGTGGGTGCAATATGCGTTGTCCATTTTGTCATAATGCTTCTTTAGTATTAAGGCCTAATACTCAACCAATCATAGATAAGGATGAAATCCTGGCTTATTTAGTAAAGAGAAAGAATGTATTAGAGGGTGTATGTATTACGGGAGGCGAGCCAACCCTATATCCGGAGCTTCCCTTATTTATTGATAAAATAAAGGATATCGGGCTTAAGGTAAAGCTTGATACTAATGGAACAAACCCCGCTATGATGAAATACCTTGCAGATAGTAAAATGATTGATTATGTCGCAATGGATATTAAAAACTCTAGGGAGAAGTATAAGGACACAGCAGGAAATAAGGACATCTCCATGGATAAAATCAATGAGAGCGTATCCCTACTTCTTTCAGATATCGTTAAATATGAATTTAGAACCACCATAGTAAATGAATTACATACAAAAAGCGATATAGAAGCTATCGGTAGCTGGATTAAGGGTGCTAAGGCTTATTATCTTCAAGCCTATGCGGATTCCGGAGATGTGATTTTACCGGACTTTACCAGCCCTTCGAAGGAAACGTTATTGCTATATAAAGAGCTGTTATCTATTTATGTAGAGCATGTGGATATACGTGGTATTGATTAGCACTTATTAGAAAGCGACTTCCAGATACCAATAACCGAAATCCCCTAACTTTAATTCTCTTTTTCTTATAGATTTAAAGCATTCAAATCCAAACATTCTGGCCATAAAACGCTCTCTGTTATGGTATATCCCCGGGATTCCAATAATATAGCGGCAGCCGTAACGATCTTTAATTTCAGCAAAAATCAAATGATGGTAGCAATAGTATCCATGAAGGAGAAAACTATTGTTACTTAAAATCCATGTGTCTGAAGGAAGGGCTCCAATATCCTTAGGTTCTACCTTTACACATCTAGAAATCTCATTGTCCTCAAAGGGATAAATTCTTGGGAAATTATTAAATATCCTAGCAGCTAAGGGGTTCTCTCTTTGCTCCTCTTCCTCTATGGTTTTTGATTCATCATCCTTATCAGTAGCCTCCTGTGATTCCTTTAATTCAATCTCGGATGACTTCGTTTCAGCCTCAGATACCTTCCTGCCCTCGGCCACCTTATATCTCTCCACCAATTCCCACGGATTTGTATGTGTTTTATAATTGGTAGCCATAAGGCCTGTATCCATCATACCTCCTCCAGGAAGTATATACTTTGGATGAGTAGACACCGCGGCGGGGGCTGTAGGGTTTTTGACAAGTACGGGTATAGAATAAGAAATCTTCTTTTCAGGCGTTTTAGCCTCTAATATAACTGGTTCGGGGAGCTTATCTGCTACTTTAAGCGTATCTTTAACTTCAGGCTCTTTTTCAGCGTCAATCCCAAGTGTATATTTGGGTTTAAGCGCATGCAAAACCTCCTCCAATATTACAGGCTTATCATCCCACTGGGTGGCGTAGAACACCCTTGAGTTTAAGAAAAGCAAAATACCACCCATATCGGAAAACCTATGGCCGGAGTCCATAATATTAAACTCTTTTGCAATTAACTTACTGTCCATAACCTGATTCTTTACGGTACAATCCCCCAGATAAACCAAATCCATCTCATCTATGGGTCTATAAATCAAATACGTTGGAAAGATTCCTTCAGGTAAGCCATCAAGCTGCATATGTATTGTAAATCTACATTCCCCATTCCTTGTCTCTACTCTTGCATAGCCTACATTCTTATTTTTTATACCCTTTTCATATTCATACATATACGATACAAATCTTTTATAATCAGCCAAATAAACACGCTCCCTTGCTTATCCATAATGACAGTTTTCATGATTCTATTCAATATATTCCATGAAAACTGTCATTATGCCAATCATTGTAAAGGGTCGTGATGAGACAAAACATTAGGGCTTTTTTGGAAATTGTACGGGTGTGTGAAGGTATATAAGTAATCTCCTGGTGTAAAAGCCCATCTTTTTACTTTATTTGATTGTGCAGCTCTTGGAGCGAGTAAACACCTACTGCTTTATTATGCTTTATATCCTTAATTCCAGCTATGGTAGCTCTGGCTGCTGCCATGGTGGTCACATAGCTGATTCTTGCTTTTATTGCTGCTTTCCTGATATAGCTGTCATCATCGGAACCCTTTTTACCAATAGGAGTGTTAACAATTATATCTATCTGTCCATTCGTTATGGCATCTATGATGTCTGGTCTTCCTTTTCCAAGCTTATGGATTTTCCCTGCGGGAATACCGTTCTTAGCTATCTTTTCATATGTTCCCCCTGTTGCCAGGATTCTAAAGCCGCAATCTGCAAATCCCTGTGCAACTTCTACTAATTCAGGCTTATCCCTATCACTAACGCTAATTAGTACAGTTCCTGATAAAGGTAGGCTATGGTTTGTAGCTTCCTGTGCTTTAAAGAAAGCTTCTCCAAATGTCTGGGCAAGTCCCAGCACCTCACCGGTGGAACGCATTTCAGGTCCCAGTACAGGATCAACCTCGGGAAACATATTAAAGGGGAATACCGCTTCCTTAACACCGTAATGAGTAAATTTGCTCTCCTTAAGTGTCGGTACGGGAGAAGGCTTTCCAGTAAATTGACTAACTATAATCTGAGTTGCAATTCTGACCATCTGAATATTGCATACCTTGGATACCAAGGGAACGGTTCTGGAGGCCCTGGGATTTGCCTCAAGTACATATACTACACCATCCTCTATGGCATACTGCATATTCATCAGTCCGCATACCTTCATTTCATTTGCTATCTTAACCGTATAGTCTTTAATAGTATCCAGGTTCTCTTTTTTGATATTCAAGGATGGTATTACACAAGCAGAGTCACCGGAGTGAATTCCTGCAAGCTCAATGTGCTCCATAACAGCAGGAACGAAGGCTTGTGCGCCATCACTAATGGCATCCGCCTCGCACTCAATTGCATTGTTAAGAAAACGGTCTATCAAAATAGGACGATCAGGAGTGACTCCTACCGCTGCCTTCATATATATCTTTAGGCTTTCATCGTCATGAACTATCTCCATGCCGCGGCCTCCAAGCACATAGGAGGGACGTACCATAACCGGATATCCTATTCTCTGTGCTATATCAAGGGCTTGATTGATGTTAACAGCCATACCCGCTTCTGGCATGGGTATTTCAAGCTTATCCATCATTTCTCGAAATCTGTCTCTATCCTCTGCCAAATCAATGGTCTCAGGTGTAGTGCCAAGAATATTAACACCGTTTTTCTTAAGCTCCTGTGCAATATTGAGAGGTGTCTGTCCACCAAATTGAGCTATAATTCCAAGGGGCTTTTCCTTTTCATATATAGAAAGCACATCCTCCACAGTGAGTGGTTCAAAATACAGCCTATCAGAAGTATCGTAATCCGTGGATACAGTCTCTGGATTGCAGTTAACTATTATGGTCTCTATACCCATGTCCCTAAGTGCAAATGCAGCATGAACACAGCAATAATCAAATTCAATACCCTGTCCTATACGGTTGGGGCCTCCGCCAAGAATCATAACCTTCTTGTTATCCGATACCGACACCTTATCTTCTTTAATATTGTAGGAGGAATAATAGTAGCTTGCATCTTTGCTACCGCTTACATGAATACCTTCCCAAGCAGCCCTTATTCCTGCAGCATATCTTGCCTTTCTTATGCTATCCTCACCAACCATAAGAAGCTGACTTAAATACTTATCTGAAAATCCATTTTGCTTTGCTTGTTGTAGTATCTTGGTCGGGGGAATAGAGCCTTGATACTTCTTTAAGCTCTCTTCTTCCTCAAGAAGCTCCTTCATTTGCTCAATAAAATAATGCTTTATCTTCGTTAAATTAAATAGCTCTTCTACACTTGCTCCTTTTCTCAAGGCTTCATACATGATAAACTGTCGTTCACTGGTGGTTATATGGAGCATGTCAAGAAGCTCATCTTTAGACTTCGATGCAAAATCCTTAGCATTTCCTAATCCATGACGGCCTATCTCAAGGCTACGGATTGCTTTTTGAAAAGTCTCTTTATATGTCTTTCCCACACTCATTACTTCACCGACAGCCTTCATCTGAGTTCCCAGCTTATCCTCGGCTCCCTTGAACTTTTCGAAGGCCCAGCGGGCATACTTTATAACCATATGCTCCCCATCGGGAACATATTTATCTAGCGTACCATATTTACCACAGGGTATTTCATTTAGATTAAGTCCTGCTGCCAGCATGGCTGAAATTAAGGCTATAGGAAATCCCGTAGCTTTAGACGCCAGCGCTGAGGAACGTGATGTCCTCGGATTTATCTCAATTACACATATCCTACCCGTTAAGGGATCATGAGCAAACTGCACATTAGTGCCTCCTATGACACCAATTGCATCCACTATCATATATGCTTGCCTTTGTAGCTCATTCTGAAGCTCCCCCGATATGGTTAGCATAGGAGCACAGCAAATTGAATCTCCTGTGTGAACTCCCAGCGGATCTATGTTCTCAATAAAGCAGACTGTTATCATCTTGCCAGTAGCATCTCGTACTACCTCAAGCTCTAGCTCATCCCATCCTAGAATAGATTCTTCTACCAGAACCTGGCCTACCATACTTGCCTGTAGCCCTCTGGCTACTACGGTTTTTAGTTCCTCCACATTATATACAAGGCCTCCGCCTGCACCACCCATGGTATAAGCAGGACGAATAACTACTGGATAAGATAAGAAATCGGCTATAGCCAGTGCTTCCTCTACGGTATATGCCACTTCGCTTCTTGCCATCCCTATTCCCAAAGTGTTCATGGTCTTCTTAAATTCGACCCTGTCCTCTCCTCGCTCTATGGCATCAACCTGTACTCCGATTACCTTAACATTATATTTCTTAAGCACACCTGCCTTATCAAGCTCTGAGCATAAATTTAGGCCCGATTGCCCACCAAGGTTTGGAAGAAGTGCATCTGGCCGCTCTTTATCAATAATATGTGTTAGTCTCTCTACATTCAATGGCTCAATATAGGTTACATCCGCTGTTGTAGTATCCGTCATGATGGTCGCGGGATTAGAGTTTACTAGAATTATTTTATACCCCAAATTCCTGAGGGCTTTGCATGCCTGTGTCCCGGAATAGTCAAATTCACATGCCTGTCCGATTATGATTGGCCCAGAGCCTATAATTAGTACCTTCTGAATGTCAGTCCGCTTACTCATATAATCCTCCTTAATATAGTGTATTCATTAGTTTGCTAGTAACGGAGGATTTATCCTCCTTAATATAGTGTATAGTGTATTCACTGGTTTGCTAGTAACAGATATCGGCTTATTTCATGTCTTTATAAAAATGGGCAAAAAAAATTTGTCTTTTTCTTTTCTGCCTCTCTTTCTTTATTTCTATCTATATTAATAGAAACTTTATAATTATGCAACTGTTATTTTAATAAATATTAAAAGTATTTTAGAAGATGGTTTGAAATCCCTATAAATTGCTCTAGGGATAAGGCTTCCCCTCTAATGTTATTTGGTATTCCCAGTGCATCTAGTACACTTATTATATCTTCCTTACTAAAATCTAATCCTTCATAATTATATATTCCATTTGCCAAGGTCTTTCTTCTTTGATTAAATGAAGCACGAATAAGTGAGAATAAAAGACTCTCATTCTCTACATTATAGGGTGGATTTTCATGAGGTGTAAGGTTTATAACTGCAGAGCCAACCTTTGGACGGGGCATGAAGCAATTCGGAGGGACATTTGCCGCTATATAGGGCTTTGCGTAATACTGCACGGCAAGGGATAATGCACCATATTCCTTAGAACCAGGACCCGCTTTGATACGATCTGCTACTTCTTTTTGTATCATAATTGTCACTCCAGATAAAGGTACATGCTTCTCGAACAGATCCATTATTATTGGAGTCGTAATATAGTAAGGAAGATTTGCTACAACCTTTATGGGTTTATTATTATTATACTCCTTAACAATTGATGCAATATCAACCTTAAGAATATCTTCATTTAGTATAGAAACATTATCATAATCAGCCAAGGTCTCCTCAAGGATTGGAATCAGCTTTTTATCAATCTCTATTGCTAGAACCTCTCTGGCATTTTCACATAGATATTGTGTGAGGGTTCCAATACCCGGTCCTATTTCCAGTACAAAATCATCCTTTGTAATATCGGCAGCCCTAACAATCTTTTCAAGAACATGATTATCAATCAAAAAATTCTGACCAAACTTTTTCTGAAAAACGAAGCTGTATTTATTAAGTATTTCAATTGTATTTTTTGGATTTCCTAGAGCGCCCATTCTCTATCCTTTCATATTGTAAAATTTTTTTGCATTTTCATTTGTAATACGTACCACTGTATCATAATCTATGTTTTTAATATTAGCAATTTCCTGTACGATATAGGGAAGGTTAAGCGAGCTGTTTCTTTTACCTCTATGGGGATCAGGCGATAGGTATGGAGAATCTGTCTCAAGCACCATCTGCTCCAAAGGGGAAAAGGCTACTACCTCTTTTAATTTCCTGCCATTTTTAAATGTAACTACTCCTCCTATACCCAGATAACATCCCATATTCAAATACTGTCTAGCTTGCTCGACTCCATAACCAAAGCAGTGAAGAACAGCACCTACTTCATCCGCCTTACTCTCCTTCATTAAATTGAAGGTATCATTTGCAGCATCCCTGCTGTGTACTACAAGGGGCTTACCGATCTCCTTTGCCATTTCCATCTGCCTTACAAACCATTCTTTCTGTGTGTCTCTATCTGGTGTGTCCCAATAATAATCAAGGCCTATCTCACCGATTGCTAGTACCTTCGGATGCTTTGCTTTTTCCTTAAGCCACAATAGACGCTCCTCATTCATCATCATGGAATACTCTGGATGAATTCCAACGGAAGCATATATATAATCATAGTTATCAGCAAGATTTATCGACTGCTCAACTGTCTTTAAGCCTGAGCTAATATTAACTACATACTCAATATTATGTTTTGGGAGACTTTCAAGCAGCTCCCTTCTATCCTCATCAAATGCCGCATCTTCATAATGGGCATGGGTCTCAAAAATCATTTGTCTATCCTCTTCCTGTAAGATCCTTATTCTGCCTAATCTATCCCGTTTATTATACCTCAGCTTTTCCTTTAAAACAATATACATCCCACATTGGTTTGCAAAAGGGGCTGTTGTAAAACAGCCCCTTTTCATTTTCTTTGGTTTTGTGGCCCAATTCCCTCTCTTCTAACGTTATGCTCCTGATTTTGATTTTCAGGTTTTACGGAATTGGTTATACTATTGAACTCTTCCTGAGACTTCTTTTGTCTGGATTTTTCACACTAACGCCCATGCTTTTTGGGCATAAATCCTGAAGAATAGCCGCTTTTGCTATTCTTCTAATGGCTCGCATTCTTTTTGCGAGACTATTCACACTTTCACCTCGTAATTAGTATGGTTTCTATAAGTAAAATTATGTGTTGATTGGCAAATTAACAATTGCCTTCATACACATGCTTAAGCTTTCTACGAGCCAAATCCGCAAGCCGATATACCGTCTCAACAGGTGTTGTCTCCCTGTCCTGCATCTTCCAACGAGGAAAAAAACGTGATATATGAAGGGGGATATCAGGACTTATAGTATATAACCAACTTGATAAGGCTTCCATCTCCTCCTCACTGTCATTTTCTCCAGGAATTATAAGTGTGGTTACCTCCACATGACAATGAGCAGCTGCAATTGATATGGTGTTTTTGACTGTGTCTAGATCACCCTTAAGACCCTTATAAAAATCATGAGAAAATCCTTTTAGATCAATATTAAAGGCATCTACCACAGGAAGCAGCTCCCTAAGAGGCTCCTCGCATATGAATCCACCTGTTACTACCACATTCTTGAGTCCTTTTCGCTTAGCAAGAATTGCACAGTCCTTAACAAACTCATATCCAATTAAGGGCTCGTTATAGGTATAAGCAATACCTATATTCCCCCTGCCCTTTAGATCATAGGCTTGATTAACAAGGGCAGCAGCCGTAGTATTACCGTAATCAATCTCTGTACCCATAACCATAGATATATCATGATTTTGGCACCATAGACACCGTAAATTACAACCATAGCTTCCTACGGAAAGAATCTTACTAGCCGGATAAAAATGATATAAGGGCTTCTTTTCTATCGGGTCTAAGGCCATGGCTGTTATTCTTCCGTAATTCTCGCTGATTACTTTGCCATCCCTGCAGATTCTTCCATTACAAAAACCATACTGTCCTTCAGACAGCTTACACTTATGGGGACATATATTACATACTGTTTTCATTGATGCCTAACCACCTCAAATCTTTCAAGCTTTATTTCTTCATTATCATATATTCCGGCCTTTTTCCTCGCTATTGATACTTGCTTGGTGACAGTATCTATCCCTTCTAGATTAGGAAGCAGCAGTCCTCTTTTTCGTCCGGCACTAACTATTACGCCATATCGCCTTACATCCAGTTCTTCCATGGAATCTATGGACTCAGCGTCTGACAATACATCTACACTATAGATCAAATCATCAAGCTCTTCTTCACCAACAGGAGGAAATCTAGGATCCTCGACTCCCGCACTTACGGCATTTCTAATTATCTCCTGGGCTATACTTTCTGTGATGGGGGAAATTGTTCCTATACATCCCCTAAGCTGTCCATATTTCTTTAATGATACAAATACTCCCGCCCTTTTCTCTATCATTTCCTTGGGGAGATTATCAGGTTGCTCTATATGCTTTCCTGACTTGACATAAGCTTCGAGTGACCTTCTGGCTAGACTGACATAAGAGTCCTCATACTTCTGTCTTTCTCTGGCCTCTTTTAATTGCTCCTGCTTAAAAATTCTATCAAAATGTCTATTGTCATCTTCTCCGGTTATCTTATATGCACATACTCCATATCCCACACCAAAGGTGCCTTCATAGGATAAGAATTCAGGTTCAACACTAAGGCCGCTTAGGGCTCCCGCCATGATTATAAAGGATCTGAGACCACATTCTGCAGCTGCTTCACAAAGGTCCGGGGATAATGTTAGAAGTCTTAAAAAGTCTCCTTCTTTCATGGCTTCGGTAACTTTCTTATCAAACTCTTCTCCTTCTTTTGCATATCCATACGGTCCATCCTCCTTAAGCCTATGAGAAAGGTCCCCACTTGCAACAAATACAATTCTTCTATTAAGCTTGTCCGCCGTCTCCTTAATGCATCTTCCTAATCTGTAATGATCCGTGACAGGTAGTCCTGACAGTCCAATGCGCACAAGCTTATAATCCTTAAGATATTGATTTATAAAATACAAAGGAACCATAGTTCCATGGTCTAAGCTCTTATCCTTTTCTCCTAGGGTTCCTGCCTCAATTTGTTTCCTTTCTGATAAAGCTTCAAGCTCTTCGACAAAGAGCTCATCATACTCCGCTAAAAAAGATATATCCTTTGCTCCAAATCGTCCAAAATTACCTTTCGCGCTGGAGCCCGGAGAGATATGAAAGTAATCGGAATAGAGGATTGAATGAGGCGTAGTTATAATTATGGTGTCCGGCTTAAGCTTTGCAATTTGCCTCGCTATTTCATGATAGCTTTCAATTGTCTTTTGAACCTTCTTTTCCTCTCCCTTTCCTACCTCTGGAATAATAAGAGGTGGATGGGGAACGATAAAGGCACCTAATATAGCCATAGCTTCTTCATCCTTTCAAATTTATTATTATGCTTGTCCATATAATAAAAATATATTACATATATCCTATTAGCTTTGATTTTACCCTTTTTTATATAAATATGCAATCAGATGCAAAGTTGGTACCTGCTACCATTAAAATACTAGGTTCGTTATGATAACACTGGTGATGGCGCTGACCAGAGTGGCTACAAGAGCCCCTGCTAAGGTGTATCTTGTCTTCTTTACCCCTGCTGCCATAAAATAAACTGCCATAGTATAAAAGATTGTCTCTGTACTGCTTAATAATATAGATGCCATTCTTCCCAGATATGAATCTGGGCCATGTTCTTTGAATAAATCTAGAAGTAAGCCTGTGGCAGCAGATGATGAGAACATTTTGACTAGGGTCACAGGTAAAAGTTCTGAAGGAAAATGAAGTAACTTTGTAATTGGCTCCAATATTTTTGATAATAGGTCTAAGGCTCCTGATGCACGCAAAACGCCTACGCCCAACATAAGTCCAATAAGTGTCGGCAAAATATTTAGGACTACCTTAAAGCCATCCTTTGCCCCCTTTATAAATTCATCATATATCTGCGTTTTAGTAAGCAATCCCAGACCAATTATATAAAAAAATATGAATGGCATGATATAGTTAGACACATAAATGATAAAATTCATTATAAACCTCCTAAGCCTGTAAAAACTTTATATTACATCTAACGGAGGTTTTACCTCCTAAGCCTGTAAAAACTTTATATTACATCTAACGGAGGTTTTACCTCCTTATCCCGGACGGTTATTCTGGCTGCTAAGTTTTCTTGCCATTGTAGCAAATATTACGCCTGCTAGCGTAGAGACGCATGTAGTTATAATTCCCGCCATCAATATTTCAGCGGGGTTTATTGAACCGTATTGGCTTCTGTATGCTATAATATTTACTGGAATCAATTGAAGTGAGGATATATTTACTATTAAGAGGGTGCACATATCGCAGCTTGCTATATCAGAATCAGAATTTAACTTCTTAAGCTCTCTCATAGCCATTAAGCCCATAGGGGTGGCCGCCCATCCTAACCCCAGTATATTTGCAATCATATTTGATGCTATATATTCATTGACGACATGCCCTTTTGGAATATCGGGAAAAAGGAATCTAATAACAGGCCTTAAGGCTTTAGTAAATGAGGCCACAAGACCGCTTTTTTTTGCAATCTGCATCATACCTGTCCACATGGCCATAATTCCTAACATGGATATACATAAAGTCACCGCTTCCTTAGAGGAGTTAATAGCGGTATTGCCAACCTCTGCTATATTACCGTTAAATACTCCCACGATTATTCCGATAATAATCATGAAGCCCCATAAATAATTTAACACCTATATACACGCCTCTTTATAACTTATTGATAAAATATATTCAAAGACCCGGGATTAATGTGCTATTTTTTGTGTATTTATAGTTGGTTTTGCATCCCTTTTACATTAATTGTTTAAATTGTGCTATGTTTTGACAATTATTTTAATTGACTTTAAAAATATACTATGGTATCTTATATAAATGCTATATACAATATATGTAAGTCTGTTTGTGATTTGTACAAGGACTAGTATGTAAGCATATCCCCAATATACCTGAGAAAAGGAGGCCAATTATGAAAGGTACAGGCATTGTAAGAAGACTTGATGAACTTGGAAGAATCACCCTTCCTATCGAGCTAAGAAGAACATTAGATGTAGGTGAAAGAGATCCACTAGAAATTTTTGTCGATGAGGGCAGAATTATTCTTCAAAAGTACGAGCCCGCTGATATTTTTACAGGCAGCAAAGAAAATCTTGTTAGCTATCATGACAAGAAGATTTCTAAGGATACTATAATAGAACTAGCAAAATTAGCTGGAATTATCGAATAGTACATATTTATGACGAAAAGTTAGAGGCCCCAAAACGATGGAATCTTCGTTTTGGGGCCTCTTTACATAAGGACTATAAGCTTTATTTGTTATTAAATTTCACTTTATATTTTGTACCCTTCTTAACACTATAATACTCATCTGTTGGCTCATTATTACGTAAAAACTGTCCTATTACATAGTAATTTGGTTTTTCAGCCTGAACAGGTAAAGAATTTTCGTCTAGATAGGCTTTTGGTTCTCCGCTGGCAGCTGTATAATAGACACTTTTCACCAGGCCGTCAAGGTGTAATATTTTATGCATTGTACCGCTTTCTAACCCATATACAAACATGCCACTGGTTTCGGTAATTATTCTTTGCCATTTTCCTTCATTATCTTTTCCATAGCTTTCTTCCGCCGTCTTTCCCATACCATCGGGCATATCATGATTCCACTCACCTTGATAATAATACCAGCCCGAATTCTTATCCTCAAGATCCAGAACGAATTGAATCCCTATACCTTCTCTCAACCCGTCCCTAAATCCACCCGCATAGATATGTTCCTTGTCTGATATCAGCATACCATAGCCCATATTTAGATTTATATCTCCCGATGGACTGTAATAAAAGGGTGCGGTCTCGGCTATTATATCTATAAAGAAAGAATCCTCCATAATCTTCGTTATTGATTCTATATCAACCACACTAAGTGCTGTATATAGCTCATTTAATACTCTTTCCTTTTCTTTTCTCTGCGTAATTAAATCATTAGCTTTATTCAAGATTTCCTCTGACGCCGAGCTCTTGCTGCTTCTTAAATAATTCTGAAGAAGAGCCTTAGCTGTATCAAAATCCTTTAAGTTAATATATAGTTCGGCCATTTGATTGTATGCAGAATCTCTTTTCGGTATAAGCCATATGGCCTCATTAAAGCTGTTAAATGCCTCTTCGTAATTCTCTTGATATATGTATTCTGAAGCCATCAAAAGTATCTCGTCATACTTTAGCTCGTTAAGGCGATTTTCCACCTTGCTCATCATACCACTTAATTTCTCTGACTCAGTTACTGCCAGCCCATCCCCTATCTCTTCCTTAGCTAAATCATATCTTTCCATTGCCATATAGGATTCCACTATCTTTAGGTATGATATATCCGACTTACTTTTTATCAGCTTTGCTTTTTCATATTCATCAATGGCTCTACTATATTCACCATTGGAAAAATAAGTGTCACCAAAGGAGATTAATTGATAAAATCCGTAGTCTGTCTTTTTACTTGTAATCTCCTCAATTTTCTCCTTAACTGCGGTGGTCTTCTCCACTTCATAGATACTTCTTAAGACCTCCAGTGCCTTATCATAATTATGGACACCTGCATAAGCTTCAGCTAAGCTTATCGACAAAAGCTCCTTGTCACCGCAATTCATAGACAAAGCCTTTTGATATGCTTCCTGCGCCTCTTCAAAGCTACCCGCTTCAAGATATTCTTGCGCCATAACCGTCTGTTCCTCATATCTCTTTCTCGAGATATAGGCATTATATATTAATAAAGCCGCAACCAGGAATATCAGAGCAGAGGTTATAATAATCCACCTCTTTTTATTCCAACGTAATATTTTGTTAATCATTGTTATACCTCCAAAAGACGGTTCCTAACTACTCTATCTTTGTATCCAAAAGAGCCTGATAGACCTCTCGCTTACTAATGCCTCTATCCTTAGCAACTAATTTCATTGCTTCCTTTTTATCTAGTCCCTTATCTATATAAGTCTTTATATGCTCAGGAATGGTTTTTTCTTCCCAGAAACTTTGCTTTTCAATTTCAAGCTCCCTATAGGATTTGCCCTCAATAATAAGTACATATTCTCCCTTAGGTTCTGAGCTTTTATAAAAATCCCTTGCATCTTCTAGGTTTGTCCTCAAAATAGTTTCATGTATTTTGGTAAGCTCTCTGACAATAGTAATAGTCCTCTTGCCCAATACCTCATATAGCTCCTCTAATGTCTTTTTCAACCTGTGTGGTGCTTCATATAAGATAAGCGTACGGGTGTCGTCTGTAAGCTCTTTAAAGATCCGGGCTCTTTCCCTCTTACCATAAGGAAGAAATGCTTCAAAGGAAAACCTCTGGGTCGATAGGCCCGATAAGGTCAGTCCGGTAATAAGAGCACAGGGACCAGGAAGGGAGGTCACTTCGATTCCAGCATCATAGGCTTGTTTAACAAGCTCCTCACCGGGATCGGAAATCGCCGGTGTTCCCGCGTCTGTAATAAGAGCTATGTGCTTACCCTCCATTAGTTGCTCGACCAGATACCTTGCCTTATCTACTTTATTATGTTCATGATAACTCGTCATTGGCACCTTTATCTCATAATGATTTAATAGCTTCCTGCTATACCTTGTATCTTCGGCTGCAATTAAATCAACCTCCTTAAGAGTCCTTAAAACCCTAAGGGTAATGTCTTCAAGGTTGCCAATAGGAGTTGCGCATAAATACAATTTTCCCGACATATCTCCATACCCTTCCTAAACTTATCTTATGTTTTATCTTCTTAGTATGGGTTCCTAATATCCGTATATATCATAAATCTCATCAGTATAGACCCCTAGTTCCTTATATACTATCAGCGGAGGCTCTACAATAAGATTTCTTCCTCCCCCTTTAACACATTCCAAAAGCACCATATTAGGTTCCTTATTAATATATGGATAGACAAGCCTCATCCTCTTAGCCTCCAGCTTATACAAAGAGCAAGTATTAATGATGTCAACCAACCTAAACGGCCTGTGAACCATATAAATTCTTCCGTTCGGTTTAAGTACTCTAGCCGCTTCACGAACTACATCATCAAGAGTACATAGTATTTCATGTCTAGCAATAGCCTTAGAGCTATCCGAATTAACAAGACCATGGCTATTATTCATATAGGGTGGATTACATGTAACAACATCAAAGGAAGCCGCTCCAAATAGGATAGAGGCCTCCTTGATATCTCCAAGCACAATATCAATTTTATCTTCAAGCTTATTAATGATAACACTTCGCCTAGCCAT
>CAZDWP010000022.1:0-4698 GCA_964508985.1 uncultured Herbinix sp.
CCCTCCATAAGGGTAATCATCAACACGGTTATGCTTGTCTTCAGAGTAATCTCTGATATTTACAGCATTTACAGATATCAGTCCGCTATCTATAGCTCTTCCCGTTATGCTGGTATTTATGGCATTTTCGATCATTTCAGGAAATAAAGTCAGTACATGAAAATTCATTTATCCCACCGTACCTTTCATAGAGGTTTATTTTAATCATTGCTATCTATAGCAATCCATCCATTAAATGCACGGTAATTTTTTTATTGGAAATATCCACATCTAGGATACACTCCTTAATGGAAGGAAGTAACACCTCTTTGTTATCCTTAGTCTTTACTACATATACATCGTTAGCTGATGAGGTTAAGACTTCGGTTAAGACACCAATCTTGTCCCCATCTTCAGTGTAAACATCAGAATCAATGAGATCAAATATAAAATACTCGTCCTCATTTAACTCTATAGCCTCATCTCTCGGTATCATTAAATCCTTACCTTTATATTTCTCTATGTCATTAATATCATTAATATCCTTAAATTTTAATATAACAAGCTGCTTAAAATAACGTACCTGTTCAATTACTAAGGGCTTGTAATCTTTACCGGTATCCAAATATACCTGTTTTAGATATTCAAATCTGTTGACGTCATCGGTGGTCGGAAACACCTTAACCTCCCCTTTTATACCATGGGTAGTTGTTATAACACCGACTCTAAGAAAATTATCCATTGAATTCCCTCTTATAATCAATATTTGAAGCCTCTAAATATGGCTCTTTTGAAATAGTACTAGGAGGTTGCTGATTTCCCCACGTGATTGGTTATCAGAAACCTCCTAAATATTATTTTACAATAGCCCTTCATGTAGCAACTATTGCATGATTTCAACAATAACTTTTTTGTCATCCTTAGTTGCGGCTGCTTTAACTACGGTACGTATGGATTTGGCGATGCGGCCTTGTTTACCAATCACTTTACCCATATCATCGGAAGCCACCTTAAGTAATACTGTGATGGACTTATCAGTTTCTATCTCCGTAACAACAACCTCATCGGGATGATCTACGAGTGATTTAGCAATTACCTCAACTAATTCCTTCATATCAACCTCCATGCTGTCTTTTGACAGCTAGACCTATTCCTACAGACGGTTCATGGTTCCTACAGTATACCTGCATTCTTAAAAATTTTACCTACGGTATCTGTCGGCTGAGCACCGTTAGCTAACCATTTCTTTGCTGCTTCCTCATTAACGTTGAAAGCGCTGGGATTCTGTGTAGGATCATAGGTACCGATTTCCTCTATAAATCTTCCATCTCTTGGTGTTCTGGAATCAGAAACAACGATTCTATAGAAAGGAGCTTTCTTTTGTCCCATTCTCTTTAATCTGATTTTAACTGCCATTTCTTCACCTCCTTAATTAGTATATATATATTAAAATTTAAAGCCCAAAGGGCATCTTAAATTTGCCTCGTTTACCACCCTTACCCATCATACCAGACATTTGCTTCATCATTTTCTTCATCTGGTCGAATTGCTTTACAAGGGCATTTACATCCGATATATCTACTCCTGCACCGGCTGCTATTCTTTTCTTACGGGGTAGATTTATAGTATCAGGATTAGAGCGTTCCTTCTTTGTCATGGAATATATTATAGCTTCGGTTCTACCCATGGCATTTTCATCTATTTCAACATCCTTTAGCTGTTTTCCCATGCCAGGAAGCATGCTTAACATATCGGATATTCCACCCATCTTTTTAACTTGCTGCATTTGATCCAGGAAATCATTGTAATCAAATTCCGCTTTCTTAATTTTTCTTTCCATCTCACGGGCTTTGTCTTCATCAAACTCAGCCTGAGCTTTATCTATAAGAGTAAGTATATCTCCCATACCTAGGATTCTAGATGCCATACGGTCAGGGTAAAAGAGCTCCAAATCTGAAAGCTTCTCGCCCATACCAGCATATAGTATCGGTCTTCCCGTAACAGCACGGATGGATAATGCTGCACCGCCTCTTGTATCACCATCAAGCTTGGTAAGTATTACACCATCAATTTCAAGCTTTTCGTTAAAGCTTTGAGATACATTAACGGCGTCCTGTCCTGTCATGGAATCTACCACAAGGATTGTCTGGTGGACTTCAAGATTCGACTTAATCTCATGAAGCTCTTCCATCATGGCCTCGTCCACATGTAGTCGTCCTGCTGTATCCAGAATAACCACATTAAAGCCATTCTTAGAGGCATGCTCTATAGCAGCTTTTGCTATATTTAAGGGCTTGTGCTTATCTCCCATGGAAAACACGCTTACACCCTGCTTGTCACCGTTAATCTGTAATTGTTCAATTGCCGCAGGTCTATATACATCGCAGGCTACTAGAAGGGGATTTCTTCCCTTGGATTTAAGCTTTCCAGCAAGCTTAGCGACTGTGGTTGTCTTTCCGGCACCCTGTAGGCCACACATCATTATTACTGTTATGTTATTCGATGGTAAAAGCTGAAGCTCTACAACAGTAGAACCAAGTAAATTCACCATTTCCTCATTAACTATCTTAATTACTGTCTGACCAGGAGTAAGACTGTTTAATACATCCTGTCCTACAGCCCTTTCTTGTACAGAGGCAATAAAATTCTTTACGACCTTAAAGTTGACATCAGCTTCAAGCAGTGCCATCTTTACCTCTTTAAGAGCTGCTTTTACATCCGTCTCTGTTAGACGGCCTTTTCCCTTTAAGCTTTTAAATATATTCTGAAGCTTCTCGGATAAATTATCAAATGCCATATCATAGCTCCTTTAAAATATCATCTGCCAATGTCTCAATTAAATGGATTTTCTCAATATCTCCTGTATTAGGAATCTCTATGCAAAGCTCCTTTATGCTAGTAAGCTTCTGCTGAATAACCGTAAACTTTTTCATAAGTGATAATCGGTCCTCATAATTCTTTAATTCTTGAGAACATCTTTTTACTATATCATGAACTCCTTGACGGCTAATATTTAACTCATCAGCTATCTCACTTAAAGATAGATCGTTCAAGATATAATCTTCAAATACACGTTTTTTATGGTCACTGAACAGCTCGCCATAAAAATCATATAACATGGATAAATAAACTAACTCATCCAGCTTTGCGTTTCCTAATCCACTGTCTAACATAAAAACACCACCTGTAAAGTATTTTTCTTTACAGGTGGTAGTATACCTAATTCTTATATTAATGTCAAGAACTTTTTTGTACCTGGTACCCTTAAACTGGATAAGCGTTATTTACTGTATCTGCCTCTGTTACATCGATACCTGTCTTTTGTGCTTGACGATATTTGAAGAAATCCATTGCAACCTGAGGGAATAATGCATAGGATAATACATCCTCGTCTTGTTCCTTCCAATCTGCTATCTCTGCTTCGATTTTATGAAGCTCTGGCTCGATTAGATCTGCAGGTCTGCAGGTAATAGGCTTCTCATCTCCGATAACCATCTTCTGTACCTCTGGATTAAAGGGCTTAGCAGTCTTTCCGTATTGTCCTGACAGAAGTGCTTTGGATTCTTTGGTAACCATCTTATAGCGTTCACCTGAAAGTACGTTTAATACTGCCTGAGTTCCTACAATCTGACTAGAAGGTGTAACTAGTGGTGGCTCTCCAAAGTCCTTACGAACTCTAGGGACCTCTTCTAAAACATCATAGTATTTATTCTCTGCCTTTTGTTCCTTAAGCTGAGATACAAGATTTGAGAGCATTCCGCCCGGAACCTGATATAATAAAGTCTTTATATCTACTCCCATTACCTTGGGATTCAGTATGCCGATATCTAAGGATTTATCTCTTATAGGACGGAAATAATCAGCAATTTCAGCAAGAAGCTTCTGATCATAGCCTGTATCATAAGGTGTGCCTTTGAAGGTCTCTACCAATACCTCTGTAGCAGGTTGACTTGTTCCCATGGCAAATGGTGACATGGCAGTGTCGATTATATCACAGCCTGCCTCAACAGCCTTCAGATAAGTCATGGATGCTACACCACTGGTATAGTGTGTATGAAGGTCGATAGGTATCTTAACAGCACCTTTAAGTGCTGTTACCAATTCGGTTGCAGCATAAGGAACTAATAAGCCTGCCATATCCTTAATACATATTGAATGAGCACCTAATGCTTCGATATCCTTAGCTAGCTTTACATAATAATCAATTGTGTAGGAATCTCCAAGGGTATAGCATACTGCAATCTGAGCATGACCATTTTCTTTATTAGTAGCTTTTACAGTGCATTCAAGGTTTCTAATATCATTTAATGCATCGAAAATACGAATTATATCGATACCGTTTGCCAAAGATTTTTGAACAAAATACTCTACAACATCATCGGCATAATGGCGATATCCCAATATGTTCTGCCCTCTAAAGAGCATTTGAAGCTTAGTGTTCTTAAAGCCTGCTCTTATCTTTCTTAATCTATCCCAGGGGTCTTCCTTTAGGAAACGTAAGGAAGCATCAAATGTAGCACCACCCCAGCATTCTACTGAATGGTAGCCTACTCTATCCATCTTTTCTAATACCGGAAGCATCTCTTCAGTTGACATTCTTGTGGCAATAAGGGATTGATGCGCGTCACGAAGGATGGTTTCTGTTATCTTTACCGGTCTCTTTGCTTGTTCAGCCATATATTTACCTCCTGTTCGTATTAATCATGCTTATTAATTATA
>CAZDWP010000022.1:4708-15012 GCA_964508985.1 uncultured Herbinix sp.
ATTCAATATTTGTTTTAACCGAATACAGCTAAAAACATACCTGCAGCAACAGCAGTACCTATTACTCCTGCCACATTAGGTCCCATTGCGTGCATAAGTAAAAAGTTTGAAGGATCTGCTTCCGCACCTACCTTCTGAGAAACTCTAGCCGCCATAGGAACTGCAGACACTCCAGCAGAACCAATTAATGGATTGATCTTTCCACCGCTTAATTTGCACATTAGCTTACCAAATAGTACACCACTGGCTGTTCCAAACATAAAGGCTACAAGACCCAGTCCAACAATTTTAAGTGTACCTAAGTTAAGAAATGCTTCTGCACTTGTGGTTGCGCCCACTGATGTTCCCAGTAGGATTACTACTATATACATTAATGCGTTTGATGAAATTTCTGTTAATTGTCGTACTACACCACTCTCACGGAATAAATTACCAAGCATAAGCATACCAACTAGAGGCGCTGTATCTGGTAAGATAAGTACAACTACGATTGTAACTAAAATAGGAAACAGAATTCTCTCTAATCTGGATACAGGCCTTAATTGCTCCATCTTTATCTTTCTTTCCTTCTCGGTGGTGAGAAGCTTCATGATGGGAGGCTGTATAATGGGAACGAGTGACATATAGGAATATGCCGCAACCGCAATCGGACCCATAAGCTCTGGTGCCAGCTTACTGGCCAGGAATATGGATGTAGGACCGTCAGCCCCACCAATTATAGAGATTGAAGCAGCCGCCCCGTCCGTAAAACCTAGTAAAATCGCTCCAAAGTAAGCTGCATATATACCAAACTGTGCCGCAGCACCTAGTAAAAAGCTGGCAGGATTTGCAATCAAGGGACCAAAGTCCGTCATTGCTCCTACTCCAAGGAAAATAAGGGATGGCCATATGCCATACTCGTCACCTATATAGAAATAATGTAATAATCCGCCAGGGACTAAATCTCCATTAGCATTAATACTAGGCTGTGCCATGATCTCAGGAAAGAGATTTACCAAAAGCATTCCAAAGGCAATAGGTATTAGTAATAACGGTTCGTAACCCTTTTTAATAGCCAAGTATAGTAGACCGCAGGCTACAAAAATCATTATTACATTCTTATAGGTTATACGGTAAAACCCTGACGATTCTAATAAATTTAGTAATGTGTTTAATAAATAGTCCATTTTAGTCCTTCCTCTTAAAGGGGATTTACTAATGAAATCCGACTTGATTTTAATTTAAAGTAGCTAATAAATCTCCTGCTTCCACTGATTGTCCAGTAGCGACGTTAATGCTGGCTATTGTACCATCATCAGTTGCAACAATTTCATTTTCCATCTTCATAGCTTCAAGAATAAGGATTACTTCACCCTTCTTTATAGCTTGTCCTACTGTTGCCTTTACAGATAATATCTTGCCAGGCATAGGTGAGCTTACATTTACGCTACCTTGAGCACCTGATGCAGCCTTAGGTGCTGGTGCAGCCACAGGAGCTGGTGCAGCAGCCTTTTGAACGGGAGCTACAGGAGCAGGTGCTGGCATTGCTCTTTGAGCAGGTGCAGCAGCTGGCACTCCACCATTCTCTTCAACTGATACTTCGTAAGTATTGCCATTAACTGTGATTGTATAATATTTCATGATAAAATTCCTCCTCGTAATCTATAAAAAATTCCTTCTTTTATTGATTCTTCTAATAGAACGTACAACAAATCCACCGGCTGAAGTATCTGTCAAATTCTCTGAATTAAATTCACAGATTGCTGCAGTTATTACGGCTACAAGTTCATTATCGTTTATTAAATTGGCTTCTTCCTGACTGACAATCTGTGCGATTGCATTATCCACAGGAGAGACCTTAACAGCAGATTCTTTACTATTCTTACTTTTATGCGTAGAGCCGGGTAAGAATCTGAATAAGCTGATAATTAAAATTATTAAGGTTAAGACGGCAAATACAATACCCATTCCAAGCAGGGTGTTTAGTGATGCTGTTTTCAGCCTATCAGCTAAAGGCTCCTGCGAGAGAAGGACTATAGAATTTGAAATACCGTTATTTATTATGGTCATAGTATGAATCAAACCTTTCTTTAAATGACGTTGGTATCATGTGTTAGTCGCAGTTAAAATGATCTATGCTTTTTAAGTGGCCTAGCTTCACTTTTGGTAAACAGCATTTCAAAAGCATATATAAGATGCTTTCTTACTGTTTCAGGTTCAATGATATTATCAACATATCCCCTCTTTGCTGCAGACATGGCACCGTTTTGAAGTGAAGCGTACTGTGATGATTTCTCATTAATAACTTCAGACGATTCACCCTCATACATAATCTGTGCGGCTAATTTTGCATCCATCATACCTATCTCGGCATTAGGTAGAGCAAATACATAATCTGCTCCAATATGCTTGGAATTCATAGAAATATATGCACTTCCATAAGCTTTTCCAATAATTACATTAACCTTAGGTACGGTAGCATCCGCAAATGCATAGGTAAGCTCTGCTGATGCCTTAGAAAGGGTTTCTTCCTGTGTAACATCGGCTTTAAATCCACTTAGGTTTGTCAAGGTAAGAACAGGAATATCATATGCATCGCAAAACTGAACAAACTTTGCTGCTTTTTTGCATCCGTCTGTTGTCAGTACTGAATCAAACTGCTCTAGTGTCTTACCATTCGCATCAAGAATTTTAGTCCTATTGGCGATAGCACCTACAGTTATACCATTTAATCGGATAAATCCTGTAACCATCTCATTGGCATATTCAGGTTTAATTTCAAAGAAATAGTTGTTGTCAGCAATATCAATAATCGCACTTTTTGTATCCGCTAGTTCCTGAGAAAAAGCAGGTACAAGTCGATTTAAATCATCATTGCATTCTGTTACTGCACCATCTTCCTCGTTGTTTGAAGGAATAATGCTAATTAATTCACGAATTTTATTTAATACATCAAGATCGTCAGAACCAACATAATCTACTGCGCCAGATATAGCACTAAAATGCGCATCTGAGGTATCTAACTTTTGTTTATAATTCCCTTGTAGGGAATTAGGTGTTTGCAAGAAGAGTCTTGCATTTTTCTCCTCAATAAGCGAAAAATCACTTAAGGATGCCATAATTGACAGTCCTCCTCCGCAATTACCGAATACCGCGGTAATCTGTGGAATAACTCCTGAAGCCATAACCTGTTTTAGATAGATTTCTCCAAAACCGTTAAGTGCATCCGTAGCCTCCTGTAATCTCATGCCTGATGAATCAATCAGACCGATAACAGGTGCACCAACCTTAAGTGCCAAATCATAAATCGCGGTTATTTTCTTAGCATGCATTTCGCCGACAGAACCACCCAAAGATGACGAATCCTGACTGAATACATAGACAGGATTGCCTTCGATAAGACCATAGCCGGTGATGACTCCGTCATTAGGAATTTCCTTCTGCTCAAGATTAAAGTCTGTACTTCGTTTAGTTATGAATGCACCGACTTCAACAAAACTATTTTCATCAAGCAATGAAGTAATTCTTTCTCTTGCTGATAGTTGTGCTGCATTAGACATTTTCAGCCCTCCATTTTTCTAAATGTAGTAGAATACCAATTTTCTGCCAATTATAATTGTATAATATTTATAAACAAAAGGCAAGCGAGAATAGATTATTTATAAAAATTATTAATTATACTTGCTTAAAACTTTTGTTTATTTTATCCAAATCGAAACCCTTACGATAAAGAGAAGCTATAAGTTTTTGCTTTTCATCATAGTTTAAGTCTGTAATATCCTTATATTTTTTTGAAATCGCTTTATTAATTGCTAGCATCTCCGGATCTGCATCATTCATATCTATATCATATTCTATAGCAATAATCTTTTCTAAAACCTCTTTATTTATACCTTTATGCATTAATTTTGTCTTAATAGAAAATGAACTTAAGGTATTCTTCCTAAAACGGATATAATTTGAAGCATACCTCTCATCATCTATATAATGGTATTCCTTAAGATACTCTATAGTACGATCTATTATATTATCAGTATAATGCGCTTCCTTTAATTTGGAATAAAGCTCTTTCTCTGTTCTGTCCATATATTTTAATATAGCCATGGCCTTTTGTTTGGCACGCCTAAATACCGTATCTTCTATGATTCTATCGTATAACTCTAAAGTGATCTCAGCAGCTATTTCAAGTTGATATACCTTGATGTCTTGCTTATATAACAAGAATTCATAATTATAATCTATATAAATTTTATAAGCAGTTTTCTTATTACCACGACCGATTTTTATCTCTACTATATCTGTTACTATCATAAGAATACCCCTTTCTTATAAATTGTTTTACGATAAAAAACTGCCCGATTATAGAACAGGAAAAACACTGTTCTAACCCGGACAGCTAAGTATTTAATAGTTATTCATTAATAGACTCGACATATCTTTTTGTTGGTGTTAATTCATATTTGTCTCGTATCTTAGCATATATTTCATCGAATATCTCAGGATTCTCTGCAAGATATTGCTTGGCATTCTCTCTACCCTGCCCAATCTTACTATCATTGTAGGAATACCATGCTCCGCTTTTATTGATGATATCAGCATCCGCAGCCAAGTCCAGAACATCTCCTTGCTTGGAGATACCCTTACCAAACATAATGTCAAATTCTGCTTCCTTAAACGGTGGAGCGATTTTATTCTTAACAACCTTAATTCTTGTACGATTACCTGTAACCTCTCCACCCTGCTTTAAAGACTCGATTCTTCGTACATCAAGACGAATAGATGCATAGAATTTGAGTGCTCTTCCTCCGGTGGTTGTCTCGGGGTTACCAAACATAACGCCTATCTTTTCCCGAAGCTGATTGATAAAGATAACTATACACTGGGACTTACCGATAACAGCTGTCAGCTTTCTTAAGGCCTGTGACATCAGTCTAGCCTGAAGGCCCATATGGGAATCACCCATATCACCGTCAATTTCGGCTTTAGGAACTAGCGCTGCTACTGAGTCAACTATAACAATATCAATAGCTCCTGAACGGACCATAGTCTCTGTTATCTCCAAGGCCTGTTCTCCGTTATCAGGTTGTGAAATATATAAGTTATCGATATCTACTCCAATATTCTTTGCGTAGACAGGATCCAATGCATGCTCTGCATCGATAAAGCCTGCAATACCACCGAGCTTTTGAACCTCAGCTATCATATGTAAGGCAACTGTTGTCTTACCAGAAGATTCAGGTCCATAGATTTCTATGATTCTTCCCTTTGGAACTCCGCCTAGTCCAAGAGCTATATCCAGGCTAATAGATCCTGTAGGTACCGTCTCAATATTCATGTTGGTATTGGTTGCCCCAAGCTTCATAACTGAACCCTTGCCATATTGCTTTTCAATCTGGGCTAATGCAGATTCCAGAGCCCGAATTTTATCTTCCTTTGCCATAATATAAACCAACCTTTCTTATTCACCATAATATAACATTCGAACTAATGTTCTGCTACTATAATAACGTATTATTTATACAATGTCAACTGTTTTTGGATACATTTAGGAATAAAAGATTTATGGAATTTTACCTGAGATACTGGTATTTATAAGTGAAAATACAGATATATAAAGATATATGTATTATATCAATTTCTCACTCTTATGTAAATAACTTCCATTCAAAAATACTTAACAAAAATTCTATCCTTTATTATGTATTAATACTATTAATCTAATATGATGAGATCTTAGTCATATATCTTATTAGGCTGGCAAAGCTTTGGATTATAGCCTGCCTTTGTTAAGGCATCAACAATCTGCTTTTTATGCTCATGGCCGAAGGTTTCCATGGTAATAGTAAGCTCTACGGCACTGTTTCTGTTGATACTAACAAATTGATTATGGTCTAGTCTGATAACATTACCCTGCTCCTTAGCAATTATAGAGGCTACATTCAAAAGCTCACCAGGACGGTCAGGAAGCTGAACTGATACGGTAAATACACGACCTCTTTGGATAAGTCCATGTTGAACTACAGATGATACTGTTATTATGTCCATATTTCCACCGCTAAGTATACACGCAACTTTCTTGTTCTTACATTTCAAATGCTTAAGGGCTGCAACTGTAAGAAGTCCTGAGTTTTCGACAACCATTTTATGATTTTCAATCATATCAAGAAAATTAACAATCAATTCACAGTCATCCACGGTAATAATATCATCTACATATTTCTGAATATATGGAAAAACTATATCACCAGGGGTCTTTACTGCTGTACCGTCTGCGATTGTATCAACATTATCTAATGTAACGACTTTTCCAGCTTTAAGGGATGCCTTCATACACGCCGCATTGGCAGGCTCTACTCCTATAACCTTGATATTGGGATTAAGCTGTTTGGCAAGTGTCGCTACGCCAGCAAGAAGTCCTCCGCCACCAACAGGTGCAAGTATAATATCAATCGTGGGAAGATCTTTAAAAATTTCCATAGCAATCGTACCCTGGCCTGTAGCGATATCCTCATCATTGAAGGGATGTATAAAGGTATATCCCTTTTCCTCTGCAAGCTTATAGGCATAATTACATGCTTCATCATATACATCACCATAAAGAATAACCTCGGCACCATAGCTTTTAGTTCTATTCACTTTGATTAATGGTGTGGTGTTAGGCATTACAATAATTGCCTTGGCATTATATATCTTTGCGGCATAGGCAACACCCTGAGCATGGTTACCAGCTGATGCGGTAATGAGTCCTTTGTCCCTATCCTTCTGTGATAGAGTACTTATCTTATAATAAGCGCCCCTAACCTTATAAGCTCCGGTATATTGCATATTCTCCGGTTTAAGGTATACTTTGTTTCCTGAAACTTCACTGAAATACTCACTATATATGAGCTTTGTACGGACTGTTACCTTCTTGACGGCTTCCGTAGCTTCCTCGAACTTATCCAAGTTCATATTATCGTCTCCTATTCGTTTTTCTGAAATAATGCATTTACAAAATCTGATGCATTAAATTTCTGTAAATCATCGATTTGCTCGCCTATCCCTATATATTTTACCGGAATACTTAGTTCGGATTGGATTGCAATGGCAATTCCACCCTTTGCTGTTCCATCCAACTTAGTAAGGACTATTCCGGTTAAGTCCGCCACCTCATTAAATTCCTTTGCTTGTGCAAGAGCGTTTTGACCGGTTGTGCCATCAAGAACTACAAGGGTTTCTAAGTGGCAATCGGGAGCTTCCCGCTCAATAATTCTGTTTATTTTCCTAAGCTCTTCCATAAGATTCTTTTTATTATGAAGCCTACCTGCGGTGTCACAGATAAGTATATCTGCTTTTCTTGATTTAAAGGCTGTAACAGCATCATATATAACCGAAGCAGGGTCAGAGCCTTCCTTTCCGGATATAATATCCACACTAGCACGATGAGCCCACTGTGTCAACTGCTCTATAGCCGCGGCTCTAAAAGTATCAGCTGCAGCAAGAATAACCTTTTTCCCCTGTTCTCTTAGCTGTCCGGCAAGCTTACCCACTGTGGTGGTTTTTCCTACACCATTAACACCCATAACGAGTATAATTGATTTCTTATTTTCAAAATCATAAGCAGCTTCCTTAACGCTCATCTGTTCCTTTATGCTATTTACTAGAAGCTCTCTACATTCTATTGGATCTTTTATTTTGTCTTCCTTTACCTTCGCTCTAAGGTTATCAAGTATTTCGCTAGTAGTATTAACACCTAAATCCGACATTATAAGCGTTTCTTCAAGCTCCTCATAGAATTCCTCATCAATGCTGGAAAAACCGCTAAAAACAGCGTCAAATCCCTGTGCAATACTATTTCTTGTCTTTGTGAGTCCATTAACTAGTCTACCGAAAAAACCGGTTCTGTTCTCTCCCATTCACTTCCTCCTTATGCTATATATTCGCAAGTTATTTATCCAGTTCGCCCTCGATTAGGCTGACAGATACCAGTGTGGATATGCCCTTTTCCTGCATGGTGATTCCATATAAGATATCTGCAGTAGCCATTGTGTTTCTTCTATGGGTAATAATAATAAACTGAGTTTCATTAGATAGCTTTCTAAGATATTTTGCAAAACGCTTAACATTGGAATCATCAAGTGCAGCCTCAATCTCATCTAGTAGACAGAAGGGCGATGGCTTGAGGTTAAGTATGGCAAATAAAATACTTATGGCTGTTAATGCCTTCTCACCACCTGATAGCTGCATGATGTTCTGAAGCTTCTTGCCTGGAGGTTGAGCATTTATACGAATTCCTGCCTCCAATACATCCTCATTATCAGTTAGCTCAAGATCAGCCTTTCCTCCGCCGAATAACTCCTTAAATACTAAGTCAAACTGTTTGTTAATTGCTTCAAACTGTTTCTTAAATTGCAGCTTCATTTCAATATCTAATTCATTAATTATTTCAAGTAGAGTTACTTCAGCTTTAATTAGGTCATCCCTTTGTATTGTTAAGAATTCATAGCGCTCAGATAGGTTCTTAAAATCTTCAATAGCATTTACATTTACTTCTCCAAGTTCCTTAATCTTTGTCCTGATTTCTAAAATAGATTTTTTTGTACTGGTTATAGCTGTATCCTTAGCACCAATATACTGCACAGCTGTAGAATAAGTTAATTCGTATTCTTCCCACATATAATTCATCTGTTGATCAATTTGCTCTACAAGCTTTTCTTTCTGGCTTGTAAGCCTTATGCTTTCCTTATCAAGATCATGGATACGTCCGGATAGCTCATCCCTCTTTTCGAAGAAATTCTTATGAATTTTAGTGTTATGATCTCGTACTGTTATCTGCTCTTTTATTCTTTGGTCCAGTATTGTTATGGATTCATTTGTTTTATTTATAGTTTCATCTGTTAGACTGATACTTTGCTTCTTTTCCTGAACTATATCATATGCCTTCTGCATATCACCTTTAATAGAAGTCTCATCCTCGTATAATCTCTCAATCTCTCTTTTGACTCGCTTGACATTTTCCATAATAAAATGGTTGCTTTGCTCAAGTGATGATAATTCCATCTTTAATGATGAAGCTTTATCTCCTGCCAAGCTTTCTGCTTCTCTTTCCTTTGACAGATAAATGTTAAGCTCCTCTAACTTTTTCTCCATCTCTGAATTCTTAACTTGGTTCTCAGAAAGAGAATTATTTAACTCCTCAAGGTTTTGCTTAAGCTCAACTGCTTGATTGTCGATTTCATCCAATTCCTTAACATAGTCCTGATATACGGATTCTGCCTCGGTTTTTTTGGCTATGATCTGCTCCAGATTTATCTTGGCAGTATTTTGCGTTAGATATTTCTCCTGAAGTAGCTTTTTCGCTTCATCAAGACGGTTTTGATAATTGGATTTTAGCTTGTTTTCCGTTTCTAAATTAATAGTAAGCTCTTTGCCTTGCTTTTGGTATTTTTTAATTAATTCCTCTAGAGCTTCAATCTCTCTTCGTCTTCCCAAAAGATTGCTTACATTTTTGTAAGCGCCACCTGATATGGAGCCACCTGGTGTTAGGTACTCTCCTTCTTTTGTTACAATACGAAGGGAAAAGCTAAACTTCTTTGCAATTATGGTTGCATTGTCGATGTTATCTACAACGATTATTCTTCCAAGAAGATAATCGATTAATTCATTATATTTATTATCAGCCTCCACAAGGGTGGCGGCTACTCCAACAACACCATTTTCCTTTAATACTGCATGGTTATGTAGACTTCTTCCGGCGGATATATTGGTTAGGGGGAGAAAGGTTGCTCTTCCGTATTTGTTCATTTTAAGATGTGCAATTAATTCCTTGGCTGTATTCTCATCCGTAGTTACTATGTTCTGAATAGTTTGTCCTAAGGCAGTTTCAATTGCGGTTTCATATTCCTTCTCGGTCTTAATGATATCAGCCACAACACCGATAATACCGGGCTTATTGTTCTTTTGTTCCATTACTTTTTTAATACTATTACCATAACCTTCATATCTTTCGGTAAGATTTATTAGGGATTCTAATTTTGATTTTTCCAAATGATATCTTCCCTGTAGATCGTTTATATTATGGGTAATATTATCAATTTTAGCTTGTGTGTCCTGTATGGATTTTTCAACTTCGGTACCTTCAGTGGAATATGTAAGAATTTCATCTGAAATAATGCTTAAATTTTCCTTACACTTATTGATTTCTTCCTCAAATACCTCTTCTTCGCTTTTGCTTTTAAGAATTCTTTGGTTAAGCTGAGCCTTTCTGATAGCATTTTGCTCCAGCATAGTATCATATCGTTGCATGCTGCTCTTTATGCCAGAGTTCTTATTCATATATTCAAATA
>CAZDWP010000023.1:0-10778 GCA_964508985.1 uncultured Herbinix sp.
AAACTTAAAAATTCATTATTATCGGATAGATCCCTTTGCCATTCAAGAACCTGACGTAGCCATGTCAGCTTCTCCTCTTCAGCATTAGAGGTTCCCTTTCCATCAGTACCCTCCTTATACTTCCAATGAGCAGCGATACCGTATTCAGCAGTTCTGTGCATATCATAAGTTCTTATCTGTACCTCAAAGGGTTGTCCCAAAGGTCCAATTAGGGTTGTATGAAGAGATTGATACATATTGGGCTTTGGCATAGCAATATAATCCTTAAATCTACCGGGTATGGGCTTATACATCTCATGTATTACACCTAATGCCGCATAGCAATCCTTTAGGGAGTCTACAACAATTCGTACCGCAAATAAATCGTAAATCTGATCTAATGTCTTGCTCTGATTTACCATCTTCTTATATATACTGAAGAAATGCTTTATCCTGCCATCTATCTTAGCGGGTATTTGCGAATCATCAATATGGGATCTGACTTCATCAACGATACTATCAATATAAGCTTGCCGCTCACTCCTCTTTGAGGATATCTTTTCGGCCAGCTCCTTATATATTTCAGGTTCAAGATACTTTAAGGATAAATCATCAAGCTCCACCTTAATCTTTGATATACCAAGCCTCTGGGCTATCGGAGCATAGATATCCATAGTTTCTCTGGCAATTTCCTTCTGCTTACTCTCAGTCATATACTTAAGCGTACGCATGTTGTGGAGTCTGTCAGCCAGCTTTATTAGGATAACACGGATATCCTTAGCCATAGCCAAGAACATCTTTCTAAGATTTTCAGCCTGAACCTCCACTTTATCCTTAGAATATTTAAGCTGTGTCAGCTTAGTAACACCATCCACAAGAAGTGCAATTTCTTCAGAGAACATCTCTGAAACCTGTGAAGTAGTAATATCCGTATCCTCCACTACATCATGTAGAATTCCTGACACGATACTTTCCTTATCAAGCTCAAGTTCTGCAAGAATATTAGCCACACACAATGGGTGTATAATATATGCCTCTCCTGATTTTCTTAGCTGGTCTTTATGGGCTGACATTGCCAGGTTATATGCCTTTTCAATCATGGAAATATCTGCGGACGGATGGTAGGATATAACCTTGTCAATCAACTTCTTATACAGTTGTTCGGGCGAAGTAAAATCAGCTGGCACCGAAGTGGCCGCCGGCCTATTTAAAATACCCTGATTCATAACATCATCCATGTTCACAGTAATCACCATTTTCTAATATAATCTTTATTTATTTTCCTTCATATTGAATGACTGCATCCACATCATAACCCGATAGTTTCTTTCTGCCATTAAGGCCTTTTAATTCCATCAGGAATATAATCTTTATGACTTCTCCTCCAAGCATCTCTATGAGCTTGGTAATTGCTTCGATAGTACCACCGGTTGCAATCAAGTCATCAACTATAACCACCCTCTGTCCGGGCTTTATTGCATCCTTATGAATCTCTATAGTTGCCTTGCCATACTCCAATTCATAATCCATGGAAATGGTTTCGCAAGGTAATTTACCTTCTTTCCTAATAGGAATAAATGCTTTGTTCATATTATAGGCAATAGGTACTCCAAAGATAAATCCTCTAGATTCGGGACCTACTATTAAGTCAAAGTCTAAGTCCTTAATTAAATCCTGCATTTGATCTATTGCAAGCTTAAGTCCATCTTTATTCTGCAACACTGTTGTCACATCTCGAAACATAATCCCGGGCTCGGGAAAATCCGGTATACTTCTTACATAATCGTCTAATTTTTTCATTATACACCCAAACCTTTCTCTTGGACCAAATCTTGACCTTCAGCCCTCTTATATATCTTGTATAAGCAGATTAGTAGCTCAAATGCTTATCGTGGATATTATATCACTTACAACAATTCTACGCAAAGCTTTATTGATTATTATACAAGAAAATGCTCTAAGCTTAACGTTTTATACATTTATTTCCACAAACTGATGATTTATTTACTTGCTCCTCCCTTATGCTTCCATTTACTTTCATAATATATCTCTTATCTATAATTTTGAATCATTAGCTGTAGGTTTTTATATCCGTTATATTCATTGATGTTCGGATAATATGTAACTGTAAGCTTAACGTTAGTTCCTCTTCCTGTCTTTAGACGCTCAGCTTCTTTCTCACCATAGGTATCACTTATGTATGTAAAGAAGCCTTCCACGTCCCCAAAGTATAAAGCATCCATTTCCTTGCCATAGGAATTTTTAACCCGTAGCCTTATGCCCTTTGAATTCTTACCGATTACAAGGACAGATTTTATAGTTAAATCCCGCTCAGCGAACAATGGCTTTTCATTTCCATTACCAAAGGGTTCTAATAGCTTTAGCTCATTAACCAGTTCCTCAGAAAGATATCCTAAGGGAAGAAGAATGTCAATGGTCACTTTATTCTTTAGCATTTCTTCGGTTAAGGGAGGATTCTCATTCAGGGCCCTTCGTAAGAGCGTGGTACTATCAGGCATAATAGACAATCCTGCTGCCATGGGATGACCTCCCACCTTAACCAAAAGCTCTCTATGTTTATTAAGCTCTTCTATCATATTGTAATTGTCTATGGATCTGCCCGACCCTTTTACATAATCCAAGGAATCTGTCAGAATAAGAGTTGGTCTATGATATTTTTCACGGATACGCCCTGCGATAATTCCGGCTATGCTCTCATGACAATCTGGAAGATATACAAGAAGAACTTTATCCTTTAACATATCTCCTTCTTCAATCATCTTGATTGCTTTTTCAGTATACTCCGCTGTCATATCCTTTCTTGCTTCGTTAAGGTTTCTTAGCTCTGTTGCTAGGTCTATGGCTTCGCTCTTAGTCTCTGACAGTAAAAGTCTAGTACCCTTCTTAGCACTATCTAGTCTTCCTGAAGCGTTGAGACAGGGACCTATTATAAATCCCAAGTGGTAAGCAGAAAGCCTAGCCCTATCAATTTGGCATATATCCATCAAGGATAATAATCCGATATTCTGAGTATCCTTAAGCAGTGACAGTCCATGCTTTACAATTATCCGGTTCTCATCTATTAATTCCATTACATCACAGACAGTAGCAATCGCAGTATATGATAATAGCTCCTTTTCATAGTCTGAAAGAGCAGGTAGCTTGTGCCTATCAAGCAATGCAATAGCTAATTTGTAAGCGATAGCACCACCGCATAGCCCCGAAAACGGATATTGGCAATCAGGCTGCTTTGGATTAATCACGGCATCCGCTTCCGGAAGAACTACCGTATTATCATCTTCCTTATGAAGGTTGTGATGGTCAGTAACTATCACCGTCATCCCATATTCCTTAGCCTTTTTTATCTCCTCCAAGGCAACAATTCCATTATCGCAGGTAAGAAGAGTGTCTATTTGATTATCTCTTGCATCCTCTACCATCCTTATATTTATACCGTAGCCGTCATTTATTCGGTCAGGTATATCGTAGTCTACATCTGCTCCTAACTTTTTCAACGATTGATATAATATATAGGTTGATATCACACCATCAACATCATAGTCACCTATAATACGTATCCTCTTACCTGTACGAATCTTATCCCCCAGGATGTCGCAGGCTTTTTCCATATCCTTTAGTAGAAACGGGTCATAGAGCTTATCAAGACTCGGATGAAGGAACGTGTCGATTTGGTCAGGGTTCTTAAGTCCTCTGTTGACCAAGCACCGTGCCAGTATCTCACTAATATTGCATTTTTCTATTATCTGCGTAAAATCCGCTTTAATATTTTTTATCACCCAGTTTTCCAAACTACACTCCTCTTTCGATTTAGTCTATCTTATGGTATATAACATCTGTCAAAAAAGCTTACATAACTTACTCTTTATATACTAGCATACTATAAATATTTTGTTAATATATGAGTCGACATATTTCTGCTAAAAATAATATCTAACTATTTAGTATTGAAAATATTGGATTTTATGCTAAAATATATTGTATCCGCATTGTATGGTATGTTATAATATATCATATCGTAATCAAAACTACTTATTGCCATGTGTTACGAACTCTTACTAGAGCGTTCATGGCCTTATCAGTAGAGTTTATATTATATTGGAAAGGGATGGTGAAAGGTATGAAGGAATTTATTATCACAACAGATACCACCTGTGACTTACCTGATGAATATGTTAATAAGCATAATTTGAAAGTGGCTCCGCTTTATTATAACTTTGATGATGTCGTATATGGAGATAAAAACAAACTAGGACCAAAGGAATTCTATGATAAAATGCGAAGCGGGCATATGCCTACCACTATGGCTGTTAATCCAGACACTGCCAAAGAGCTTTTTACTGATTTATTGAATAAAGGATACGATATACTGCATATTGGATTTTCATCTGCCCTTAGCGGTAGCTGCTCTGTAACCGCAACCGTTGCAAGAGATCTTTGCGAGGAGATACCCGGTGCTAATATAAAGGTAATCGATTCTTTATGCGCTTCCCTAGGAGAAGGTCTTCTTGTCCATAAGGCTGTTAATATGAAGGAAGCTGGAAAGACAATAGACGAAGTAGCTGATTGGCTGGAGAATAATAAGTTAAATCTTTGTCATATGTTTACCGTAGACGATCTTCATCACCTTCATAGAGGAGGTCGTGTATCTAAAACAACAGCGATTATAGGAACTCTGATTAATGTGAAACCCGTTCTTCATGTTAACAACGAAGGCCGCCTTGTTCCTCTTAATAATGTCCGAGGAAGAAAGAAAGCTCTAATTGCATTAGTCAATCAGATGGAAAAGAGATTACCAGGCTTCGAGAATGATACAGTGTTCATTAGCCACGGTGATAGCCTGGAGGATGCCGAATATGTTGCTTCACTTGTTAAAGAACGCTTTGGTATAGAGGATATTTTAATTAATTATGTATCCCCTACCATCGGTTCACATTCCGGACCAGGAACCATAGCATTGTTCTTTATGGGCAATCCAAGATAGATTCGCATACATTTATAATATAAAGAAGGACAGAATTCGAGTTTTCCCGAATTTGTCCTTCTTTATTTTTACCTATTAGCTCATCTAGAGCCTTATGAATAATCTAACTAAATGAACCACCATTATGGAGTAGAACAAAGGGATTTATTCTGTCAATTTATTTATAATATCGATTATATCTAGTCTATATCTAGGAAAGCTTTATAAATTCATCCACTAAGCTTTCGTATGCCTTTAGGCTGGTTCTCCAAAATTCTGGCTCCTCCAGATTTATCTCAGCTTCTCTGGCACATTCTTCAGCGGTACTTACTGTAGTTGCATTTAAAAGTGCTCTATATTTCGGAATAAATTCCTCTCCCTCTTTTTTAAATTTCTCATATAGTCCCCTTGCAAATAATCCTCCAAAGGCATATGGAAAGTTATAAAAGCTTAATTCTTCTGAATAGTAATGTGACTTTACAAGCCACATATAAGGATGAAGGTATTCATGGTCCAGTCCATCCCCATAAGCAGTTTTCTGAGCCCTAAGCATGATTTCATTAAGCTCATCGGCAAATAGGAAGCCTTGCTTAGACTTTTCAAATACCTCACTTTCAAATAAATACCTTGAATATATATCACACATAATTTGAGTTATATCCTGAAGCTGACTTTCTATAAGAGCCATCTTCTCCATTCCAGAGGCTTCCTTAATAATGGCTTCCATGATTAAGGATTCATTGAAGTTTGATGCCGTTTCTGCCACTGGCATACTATAATCGGTATTAAGAGGAAGATGCTCCTGTATATTAAGCCCATGATAGGCATGCCCTAGCTCATGAGCCAGTGTTACCACATCACTTAGTGTTCCAGAAAAATTAGTAAGAACTCGGCTTTGTTTAACATAAGGCATATTATTGCAGAAGGCTCCTCCTACCTTTCCCTTTTTAGGGAAGAAATCAATCCATTCCTCTTCAAATGCTTGGTCAACCATATCTGCCAGGTCATCAGAAAATCCTCTAAAGTGCTTAACAAGATATTCTCTCGCTTCTTCTACACTAAACTTTGTTTCGCTCTCTCCCATAGGAGCAAATAAATCATACCAAGGAAGTCCGTCCTTATGTCCCAGAAGCTTTGCTTTATGCTTGAGGTACTTATGGAATACCGGCATATATTCAACCATCGCTTCCAGCATAGCATCTAGGGTCTCTCTCTTCATCCTTGATTGTTCCAATGTCTGTGCCAGTGGAGATTCATATCCCCTTAAATCAGAAATGGTATTAACCTGTGTCTTTATATTATTTATAGAATAGCTAACCGCATCCTTTGCTTTTTCATAAGCCTTAAGCTCGGCATAATATGCATCCTTTCTTACAGAAGGATTCTCGCTGTATGCCAGATTACGTACCTGTGGTATTGTTAAGGTATCTCCTAGATAATCCACCTCGAGGGTTGATGTCAAATAGCTTTGCATATTGCCCCAGGCTGAACCAGCTGATATGTTTAAACGTGCTATTACATCCTCAACATCATCATTTAATAAATGCTTAGCATCTTGTTTAATACAATTTATCATAAAAGAATATGCCTTAAGCTTAGGATGCTTCTCCATATATTTATCCATAGTTTCTATACCAGCAATCCATTTTTTTATTGCAGCAAATGGCTTAGATGTTTCACTTAACTGCTTTAAAAGAATATTTAACTCATTTACAATCTTACCGTCAGATGTATTTACAGACTCTCTTAAAGATAGATAAGATCCCAAAGAAGCTTGGAGTACTTCAAATTGCTCCATATAGTCAACTGCTGTAAGAAGATGTTTTTCCTCATTCTCCCTATCTTCCAAGCTCTCACTAAGACTCTTTATTTCATTTATCAGCTTACTAAGTCTTTTTACATCCTCTTTATATTTTTTATCTTCCAAACCCTTGTAAAGTATGTCCAATGACCATTCATTATACATTTTCTTATTCCTTTCCTAAGTGTTTTTATATTGCTTCCGATAGGCATATCATACCATATTTTATTTTAGCTTCCAATTATTATTTATATTTTACTACTATAATTCATGTAGAACAAACAAGAAAACAAAAGGGCTGTTTTCGCAGCCCTTATTTTCTATGAAAATATTTTAAATCTATAGTCTAGAGGAGAGAACTCTTTATCGCCGGGTTCTTGTACCGGTGTGCCAAAAGGCATCTGTGCGAGTAGCTTCCACTTCTTAGGTAAATCCCACTTTTCCTTAACCTCATCATCAATCAAGGGATTGTAATGCTGTAAGGAAGCTCCTAAGCCCGATCCCTCTATGTTAATCCAAATTGTATATTGCAGCATACCTGAGGACTGAAGTGACCAAACTGGAAATACATCCTTATATAGAGGAAATTGTTCCTGAAGCCCTTCAACCACTGCTTCATCCTCAAAGAACATGATTGTTCCATATCCATTCTTAAAGCCATTTATCTTCTCATCTGTTGAGGAAAAGGAATCTGCTGGAACTATCTTTCTTAATGTCTCCCTTGTTATCTCCCATAATTGATCATGGTTTTCTCCTAGAAGAAGAACAACTCTGGCACTTTGTGAATTAAATGCAGAAGGTACATATTTTACTGCATGCTCAATGATCTCCTGAATCTCCTGATCTGAAATCGGGGATTTTTTATCGATTGAATAAAAGGAACGGCGGTTTTCAACCATTTGTTTTAAATCTTTCATATTATATACTTCCTTTCTCATAATGTTTTAATGTCTTATTATATTTTAAACATTCTTATAAATTATTATTAATATTTATCAGTATTATGTACTAGTATGTGTTGTTTACAATTGTATTGTATGCTATTTATTTTGCTTTGTCAATACCTTTTTGTTGACTTTTTATTAAAAATTGTATAAAATTAAATTGTATAGTAGATATAATTTGAGATTCCGATTACAACGGATAGAAAGGATAAAACAATGAATACTAAAATAACACCAGATGATAATAAGAATAAATATGATACACTTAGACTCGATAATCAACTATGTTTTTCGTTATATGTCTGCTCTAAGGAAATAATTCGAAAATACAAGCCCTTGCTTGACCCTTATGGCCTGACCTATACTGGATATATTATAATGATGGCTCTGTGGGAGATGGATGATATTACAATAAAGAATCTAGGTAAAAAGCTATTTCTGGATTCCGGCACCTTGACACCCTTGCTTAAAAAGCTTGAAACACAAGGTTATATTACACGCTGTCGCAGTGAGAAGGACGAGAGAAATGTATATATCAGCTTAACCGATAAGGGAAAGGACCTTCAAGATGAAGCTCTGCGCATTCCTGAAGAACTTGTCTGTTCTCTAGGGTTAGATATGAAGGATGGCATGCATCTTTTGGATGAACTTCATGCTATGATGAAAATATTCATTAATACAGAAGGATAATGGGAGGGGTGACAGCATCCCCGTCCCCTTGTCACTATTTTAAAGATTAAGCATCTCATCATAGCCTAGCATAAGATTCATGTTTTGAATGGCAGCTCCTGATGCTCCCTTGCCCAGATTATCCAGTCTTGTCAAAATCATAGCTATATCCTTTGCATCATTTCCAATAACATATATATTAGCCATATTTGTATTATTGCATGCAGTAATATCAATAGCACCATCAAATATGCATCCAGCAGAAGGCATACTACTGTTTATTGAAGCATCCTTTAAGGTTTCCACATCAATATATGGCATAACCTTGATAAAATGCTGATTTTTATAATGCTCCTCTATTAATTTATGGAGCATCCTTCCTTCAACCTTATTATTGAGAAGCCTGGTATGAATAGGTACACTTATCGCCAGACCTTTATAATAATCAGCGACAACAGGAAGAAAAACAGGAGCTTGTGACAAACCGGAATGCATCATCATCTCCTTTATATGCTTGTGATTAAGTCCTAAGCTATAAGGTCTTGGTGCTTTTGTATAGGGGTTACCTTCTACATTATTTTCATACTTTTCAATCAAGCCTTTTCCTCCGCCGCTATATCCTGTAATACTTTGGCATGACACAGGATAATCAGTAGGCATGGCCTTATGATATACCAGAGGATATACAGATAGAGCAAATGCAGTTGCATGGCAACCAGGGTTACTTACTCTCTTACTATGACTAATTGCTTCCTTATGAGCAGATGATAATTCAGGAAGCCCGTAAGTCCATCCCTCTGCCGTCCTGTGAGCAGTACTTGCATCAATTATCTTAGTATCTGGATTTGTTATCAAGGACACTGATTCCTTTGCCGCATCATCAGGTAAGCATAAAAATACTAAATCAGCTTCATTTAATATTTTTTGACGTTCATTAATATCGCGCCTCTTATCATAATCTATCTTGATAACTTCGATATTGTTATATTTACTAAGTCTTTCATTTATTTCAAGCCCTGTTGTCCCGCTTGAACCATCTACAAATATTTTCTTCTTCATTATTCTGGCACCTCATTTAATATTGTCCTTTAAATAAATATAACATATACCGCATATTTATTCACCGTATTTCATTAATATACATTACACCTTAGGTTTTGTCAACTATATTTATCTAATATACTATAAAAAACCAAGAACATGGCAAAAAAATCTCTTCTATGCCATGTTCTTGATTTAGGAAAGTTTTATGTCTAAATTACCAACTTGGATTGGTCCATAATTTATTTTCTACGTTAGGATCTACACCCTTTAGTTCAAACAGCTTGCTTACAGTGACAAGAGCATATCCATCCTCTATCAGTCCATCAATCATGTCACCAAAAGCTTCCACTGTATTTTTATTGCCATTGAAATCATGAAGAAGTACAATATCCCCATCCTTTACATTGCTCAGTATTCTTTCGACTCTTTGCTCTGCAGTTACATTGGCACTCCAGTCTTCACAATTAATTCCGTTTATAAATGGAAGGTCAATAGCTTCAAACATGGTGGGACTTGTAGAGATAAATGGTGGTCTGAAAAACTTTGGTGTTACACCTACCATCTCTTCGATGATTTCATTGGTTCTTTGTATCTCATCAATATTATCTTCGGCAGTATATGTGTTCATTGAGTTATGATTCCATGAATGATTAGCGATTTCACAGCCAAGCTCCAATTGTCTTTCCATTACAGGCTTTGTATCTTCTGTAACGTACTTTCCAATAAGAAAGAATGAGGCTACCACATCTTTCTCTTCTAGTATGTCCAAAATCTGAGGTGTAATCTCCAAATTCGGACCGTCATCAAAGGTCAATGCCACAATCTTCTTGTCAGTATAATCGATCTCAGGTACCTCAGTCGGTGTAGGCTCGGGAGTCGGTTCTGGTGAAGGTGTAGGTGTAGATGTAGGATCTGCCGGTACTTCTGTGGATATAGTTTCTTTATTGTTGTCGTTGTTCATCGTATCTGTCTCCTTTTGCGAACAGGAAGTAAAAAGAAGTATTATGATTAAAATCGCTCCGAACATCTTATTTCTTTTCATATAATCCCCTCTTATCATTAACATATTAAGGTGTGAATTAATAAATTTCAAGCCTTAATTAATGTTAACAAATCCTTTCACTAGGAGCAAATAGAATATATTTATTTACTATATAAGTCATAGGTTATATAACCAGAAAACAAACTCCACTTTTTATATGCATTACACTGCGTTATACTGTTCTAGACAATCCATTACTAGATTTTCTACTTCTTCTTTATCCATATCCATAGCAATGGAAAGCTCACCATAGAGAAAATCCTGAGCAATACCCAGATACTTTTCATCTGTAAATGTAAGCTTCTTACCCTGAGACAA
>CAZDWP010000023.1:10878-14996 GCA_964508985.1 uncultured Herbinix sp.
GAGCAATACCCAGATACTTTTCATCTGTAAATGTAAGCTTCTTACCCTGAGACAAGCGTTCTTGCTTTCTTACATAAAGTGTCTTTATAATCTTTACCCAGTCCAAGCAGTCACGTTCTCTTAGGGCTTCCTTATAAGCCTCTTCCCTTTGCTTGTCATTCTCAATCCAAAGTAAAGGAGCATCCGGAATTTGTTTTAGCAATTCGGTTGCTTCTTCATTAGAGATCACCCTTCTCATAGATACTTTATCATTGTCTACGGGAGTATATAAGGTGCTCGCCTTTGAAAATACAGGTTGAAGTGTATAGCATTCTATGCTTTTATCCATGCCCGATATATTAAGGTTGCCTATTTCCTCAACCTTACACACACCATGGTTACCGTAGATAATATAGTCTCCTAATTCATACATATAATCTCTCCTATCTTCTTTGAAAAGCCAACACAAGTATCATATCAAATATTTTAAGCCTTAATCTATATGTTAGTCGTCTGAAGTCTACGACTTACAAAACAATGGTTATGAAAATAAAATTCTCTTCTATAATATATTATAACAGAAATAGGCTTCTTTTGTTAGTGGTATTACGGACTTTTGTTAACTTTGTGGAATTTTTCTATAGCAATCAGGCTATGTGTTAGTGTATTTTGCCAACATTTATTACCATTTTAAGGGTATAAAATCAGAAAAGGTCACCTCATTGCACCTTTCAATATTTACCGGTACATTTAAGGCAACCCCTTTATATACTATTCTATCCAATTTTTGATAAGATATCCACCTATAATATTATTCCTTTGCCGACGGATCAATGGCATCTCGAAGTGCATCACCGACAAAGTTTATACTTACAACAAGTAATATTATTAGAACGCCTGCTGGTATCCATAACCAAAACTTACTTGTGAGTATTGTTATGGATTCTGCTCCGTTTAATATATTTCCAAGACTTGCGGTCGGAGGCTGAACACCCATGCCAAGAAAGCTTAGTGCTGCCTCATCAAGTATGGATATGGCAAATACCGAAGTAGCATATATCAGAACGGGACCTATAGTATTTGGAAGAATCTCGGAAAACAGAATATATCTATTTGGCATTCCCGCAACCACATTTCCTTTTACAAAATTAGTTTCTCGAAGAGATAGAACATTTCCGCGAACCAATCTAGCCGCACCCGGCCAATCAACAAAACCAAGTATTAAAATAATATTCCATAATCCCGCTCCAAATATGGATGCTGCCACAAGCACAAGAAGTATATACGGAAAGGACATAATCGTATCCGTTATACGCATAATAATTATATCAACCACACCGCCAAAATATCCTGCAATCAATCCCAGTATTACCCCGATTATTGTAGACACTATAGTCGCGGCAAACCCGACAAACAAAGATATTCTGGTAGCATATAACAGCCTACTTAGCATATCTCTTCCTATCTGGTCCGTACCAAGCCAGTGCTCTAAAGAAGGGGGAGATGAGAAGGCTGTGCTTACCTGATTAGGATTGTAGGGCGAAATTATAGGCGCAAGTAATGCAAGTATGGTCATAATACTGAGAAAATATAAGCTTGCCACTGCTAGCTTATGTTTACAAAAGCGCTTAAATATCATCTTAAGTGTGTTGTTTTTATAATCTGATGTTTGAGAATTACTCATAGTTATCTCCGTTCTAATACTTTATGGTTGGGTCTACCAAGGCATATAAGATATCTGTTATTAAATTTGCCATCAGAACCACCACCGCTGTTAATAGGGCTACACCCATAACAACAGGGTAATCCCTGCTCATAATGGCATTCATAGTGATAAGTCCGAGTCCTGGCCAACTAAAAACCTGTTCAATAATAACCGCTCCACCAAAAAGTGTCGGAATCTGCATACCAATTACTGTTATAATAGGTATAAGTGCATTACGAAGGGCATGCTTATTGATAGTAAGGAAACGTCCAATACCCTTAGATTTTGCTGTACGAACATAATCCTTCTGAAGGATCTCAAGCACCGCACTTCTTACATAACGAATATTTGAACCTGCAATGGATATGGCAAGAACCAGTACAGGCATTACCATATGTTTGACCAGGTCAGCCCATCCTCCGCCTCCTCCTGCGGTTCGCATCCCGCTGGATGGAAGCCAGCCCACCCTTACCGTAAATAAATATATAAACATCAACGAGAGAAAAAAGCTTGGTATACTTGTCCCGAAAAACGACATGGTTACCAGGGTATAATCTCTTTTTGTATATCTATGAATCGCACTATATATACCGATGGGTATGGCCACTCCAAGTCCCACAAGCATTGAGGTTCCCATCAGCAAAAGCGTTGGTCCTAGATGACTAGTAATGATCTGCCTTACAGGCTGATAGCTTTTTATTGAATAACCCAGATTTCCCTGTAACACATTCTTAAGCCACACAAAGTATTGAACATAAAAGGGTTTATCAAGTCCAAGCTGTATCGCTTTAGCCTCTAACGCCGCTTCAGTAGTCTTTGGCCCTAGCATCATTTCCAATGGACTACCGGCCAGACTCATAATGGCATAATCCAGAATAGTAATACCGATAAGTACCGGTATAGCGATTAATATTCTTTTTATGATATATTTAAGCATTGTTTTCCTCATTCCTGGTATGTGATATGTGCTTTATGGTTGAAGGTGGCTTTCTATCACCTTTCTCTTTCCGCTAATAGTACCGGACAAGCTGCCATATGATTACTTCCAGGCTTAACAGGTATAAGCTGTGGGTCATTAATCTCGCATGAAGGGATAGCATATGGACATCTGGTATGAAACCTGCAGCCCTTTGGAGGATTCACCGATGATGGGATTTCTCCTTTGAGGACTATTCGCTCCCTTCCCCGAAGCTTGGGAGCAGGTAAGGGTGAAGCATCAAACAAAGCCTTGGTATAGGGATGTACGGGATTATCAAAAAGCTCCTGTGTATTGGCAATTTCTACAATTCTTCCAAGATACATTATAGCAATCCGACTACTTACATAACGAACCGCACCCAATCCATGAGCAATAAACACATATGTTAATTTCAGCTCTTCCTGTAGCTGTTTTAGTAGATTTAGTATTTGCGCCTGAACTGATACATCCAATGCACTTACAGGCTCATCACATACAATAAGTCTTGGCTTTACAGATAGAGCCTTGGCAATTCCAATCCTTTGTCTTTGTCCTCCCGAAAACTCGTGAGGATATCTATGCTTCATAGACTTTGGTAGACCAACTAGGTCTAAAAGTCTGTTAATTTCTCCATCTAGACTATCACCCGTAGTAATTCCATGATAAAGCATGGGAGCAGCCAGAATATCATAGACCTGCTTCCTCGGGTTTAAAGATGATGTTGAATCCTGAAACACCATCTGTAATTGAGTTCTAATTTTACGAAGTTGCCTTGTGGACATATCTGATATCGGTTCTCCCTGATATAGAACATGCCCCGAAGTAGGCTTCTCCAGGGCTACAATTTGCCGTCCGATAGTAGACTTGCCACAACCGGATTCACCAACAATGCCAAGTGTTTCTCCTTCATATATCTCAAAATCTACGCCATCAACGGCATGTGTAACGGGGCTATTCTTACCTATGGTCGTACCCCTAACAGGATAATACTTTTTTAATCCGCGGGTTACCATCAGAGGCTTTCTATCTTCCTTATTATACAAAAGGAATCTCCTCCTTTACAGCTCGGTGACATCTTACAAAATGCCCCTCTTCAAGTTCAGAATAAACCTGCTTTTCCTTACAAGCTGGAATCCCATAGGAACAACGTCCAAAGAACCTACAGCCTTCAATATCCTGATAATTATCCGGAACGGTCCCAGGAATGGAGGATAGCTTTTTGTCTGGATCATCATATATACAAGGAACCGATTCAAGGAGCGCCCTTGTATATGGATGTGATGGGTGATCAAATAATTGATTCACCGGTGCTTCCTCCATAAATTGCCCCGCATACATTATAATGACTCTGTCAGCAAGCTCTGCCACAAGTCCTATATCATGTGTAATCAATAGAATTGACATGTGAAATTCCTTCTGTAAATCCACCAAAAGCTTCATAATCTGAAGCTGTATAGTAACATCTAAAGCAGTTGT
>CAZDWP010000024.1:0-14852 GCA_964508985.1 uncultured Herbinix sp.
GGTGATTTTGATAACTTATCATCTACAAGTACTCTTACTCCAAGTCCATATTCATAACCAATCTTACCGGCAATAGCAAAATCTTCACTAAGTTGCCCTGTGGTATATGGTATGGTGAACATCTTTGTGGTTTCTTCTGAAAGAATTCGTACTCCATTTGCTCCCAGGCCGCCGTTACATAATGCATCAATAAAGGTACTATATGCATCTACTGTGCCTGCAAGCCCTGCACCACCGCTTTCATAGTTGGCAGTAAACTTAAAGCTATCGGACATAAGGCCGTCATCGGTTTGAATTTCATCTGTCCCAAAAACACCCATATACATAGCGCAGATTCTATCTGATAAGCTTTTATCTCCCTCCCAGTGGAAGTAAAAATCTTTAATATCAAGTGGGTCAAAAATATTATTTTGTAAATACTCTGAATATTTCTGACCGGAAACAACTTCAACTACAGCTGCTAAGATATCGTGTCCCAAGCTATATGAATATCTTGTTCTGGGTTCATATGCAAGTGGCATCTTTGCAATTTCAGCAATTACCTCTCTAGTAGATGCCTGATTGTTGCTACGTTCTCTGATATCTTTTTGTTCCTTAGAAGCTGTATCATAGGATAAACCGGCGGTCATACTCATAAGATCAATAATTCGAATCGTATTATGTGCATAATGACATTTATCAGTAGATTTTGGCCATCTTATAGGGAACTCAAATTTGAAATCGTCAACGACCTTCATTCTATCAAATTCCGGAAGGTAGTCACGTACCTCGTCGTAAAGTCTTAAATTGCCTCTTTCAATCTGTTGCATTACGGCTGTCATTGTTACAATTTTCGTAGCTGAAAAAAGTCTAAATAGGGTATCTTCAGTGATAGGAATTGTGTTTTTATAATCAGAATATCCCGTCATGTGACGATATACTACCTCATGCCCCTTGGTAATCTTGCAGTCTGCGGCAGGAATTCCATATTCTTTATTCAGAGAATCTATATATTCGGTTAATTTGTCAAAATTCATATTAAGCTCCTTTTCTAATTACTTGTGCTGGCTAACGAGCCAGTCCATTATTCCGTATTCGTTATTGTAGGTAAGTACCCATGCATTATGGTTTTCAGAGAACTTTTCCATTAGTGGAAGATTAGGATCTGAGAAACCATACTTTTCAAAGTCCTCAGGAGCAAAAAGCGTAAGATGCGCATTCTTATTACCGGCATCTTTCAATTTCATAATTGCATCAACAATATATTTATGACGAAAGAAAGTATGGTCAACATATGCTGTTGAAACCCAAAGCTTAGTATCGGTAAGGGCGCTAAGGATGTTGTAGGTATCAGGCATCATAGTAGGACATATAGGAGCGGCAGCTGCGAATAAATCGCCGGCAACTGATAAAGCACGAATAGCTCCGCACCCTCCCATTGACAAACCGGTTACAAATACCTTGTTAGGGTCAATCTTTCCATCAGTAATCATTTTTCTAATAATATCACAAACTTTTGAAATATATTCTCTATGCCAGCCATAACCAGGCATAATAGCATTAGTATAGAAGGTATTTTTGAATACTACCGAAGGATCGGGTAACATTTCATGAATATTACCGGGGGCCTGTGGTGCCATAACATATAATTCGGGATACATTTCTGTAAGTTTGAGAGCACCTAGAGTACCTGTCATATGAACAATGTTATCGCTGCCACATTCTCCTCCACCATGAAGGAATAGGAGGAGGGGGCGAGGGCCATCAGCTTTTGGGCTATAGAGGCGATAAATAACATCGCCCTCCTTTTTGGCCTCAAACTTATCCAAATCTTTGACATAAATATTACCAAGGTCCACATTTTCTTTTGAAAAACTAGTCATATCGTTATTGTGATTAATGACTAATTTAAAGTCTCCATTATAATAAATAGGGTCGATTACAATATGGTAGCCATTATTAATGGGAGTGATAGAGCGGATATTTCTGTTAACACTTCTTTCTCCTAAATAAGCTGTGAGCGAAATGTTGTCAGCAGCAAGCTCAGAAGGAGCATCAAATAAATCAAATGCTACAGCCTCCCAACCACGATTCTTTACTTCGGTATAAACAAATAATTTCATATGGAACCTCCATCGATAAGAACATATTATAGGACACGCTCCTTATTAGAAGCTTTATCGTAATAAGATATAGTGTAAGTTAATAATTTGAAGTCAGCCCATAGGGTAGTTCGATATTCATCTTTTTCCCATGTGATGTTTACTGTGCCATCAGCAAGATCCTCTCCAAGTCTAATATCTCCGTTAAAAGCTTCATATGTGTTTCTAAATCGCATTAATTCATAAAGCCGTTTGCAGACAGGGCTTTTTATTGCTGCCTCAACTTCATATTTTGAGTAATTGTGACGATTAATGGTTCTGGGATCAGGGTTTTTCTTCAGACCTTCAATATCATTCTCACCTGCAAGAAGACCCACGTAATATACCTGAGGGATGCCTGGAGTGAAGAATTGAACTGCTCTGGCAATAATATAAGCGTCATTATTGCATCGTAGAGCCGAATAGTAGGTAGAACCCAGTTGATAGCTCTTGAATTCCCCCCCTTTTGTTTTAATCATGCTTGGAAGCTTGATATACTGCTTTGCCTCTTTTGTAATATCGTCTACATCATCTCTGACGAAAGCGATCTCATCGTCGCTAAGCAAACCTACTACATCTACAACACCGATTCCATCATGTGTATCTAATGTAGTAAACTGTTTTCTAGGGCAGATGTTAAGCCAATGTATTAATCTGTCTGTTCTTCCACTTTTTAGACCGTGTAATAAAAGCATTGGAAGAGCAAAATCATACACCCAGTAACCCTTTTCAGCCATTTTAAGCTGTATGGTGTAATTCTCGTGAATCTCAGGAAGCATCTCTGTTCCTGTTTTATGCAGTGGCTTCATACCAATATCCAATACTTCCCAAATCTCTGGTTCGACAAAAAAACAACTTGAACCGGGACGTTTAGAAGCGTAAGCAAAGGCATCAAATCGTATAAGAGGAACATGCTTGCTGATAATTCCCAAGTTCCTGTCATAATATTCCTGAGTTGCCTTTGAGTAAGGGTTAATATCAACCTGTTCCTGGAAGAAAGTGTTCCACAAATTAACAAGCTTGCCATCATTTCTTTTAAATTCAATATAAGGGTAATTTGCCTTTCTACGGTATAGGGCGTTGGCTTGCTCTTCTGTAGGATTTCCACCAGGCCAGAATTCTTCCCAGTGGATAAACATATCACGGTAGGGAGAGCTTTCTCCATGCATCATATAATGCTTAAATTCGTCGGAGCGAATGGAAATATGGTTTAGCATAAAATCAGCCATTATATAATACTTGTCTGCCAGCTTATCAATATCTTCCCAAGTTCCAAAAGTAGGATCTACCTTATCGTAATTTATGACAGCAAAACCGCGATCTCCTGAGGAGGGAAAAAAAGGTAGGATATGAAGACCTCCGATTACGCCGTCGAAATTCTCATCTAGAAGGTTGTATAATTCATTTAAATTCTCGCCCATACTATCAGCATAGGTAATTAACATTATCTTGTTTTCAATTTTTTTCATCTTATTTTCCTCCCTTAACCTTTAACAGATCCGACAGTAATACCTTTTGTGAAGGATTTCTGGAAGAATGGATAAGCAAAAAGAATAGGTAAAAGAGCGATAACTGCTAAAGCCATACGTATACTTACACTTGGAAGTTCTGTAATCTTTATACTTGGGTTTGAATGAGACTGTAAGAAGGCAATATTACTAAGAATAGAGTTTAAATAGTTCTGAATACCGAAAAGCTCACGTCTTGTCTGGATAAAGTAAACGCCGTTTGTCCAATTATTCCAATAAGCGATAGCAGACATAAGTGCGATTGTACCCACTATAGGTTTCGACATAGGGACAACAATTTTAATAAGTGTTTTGAATTCGTTTGAGCCGTCTATCATGGCTGCTTCAATCACTTCGTTAGGTACATTTGAATTGATATATGTCCGAACCATGATTACAAAGAAAGCATTCATTAATAAGTAAGGAACGATTAAAGCCCAAACGGTATCTGTAATATGGAAGATTCTAGAATATATTAAGTATGTTGGAACGAAACCACCGTTAAATAACATTGTAAAGAATATGAAGAAAGAGAGAGCTCTTCTTCCGGGAAGATCTCTACGTGACAAGGGATAGGCAAATAACATTGTCATAATTACGCTGATCGTGGTTCCTAGACCTGTAATAAAGAAGCTCATTCCATAAGCCCTGAGAATATTATCCTTAACACTCCAGATATATTTGTAAGCGGACAATGAAAATTCGGAAGGAATAAAAGAATAACCATTTTGTGCAAGCGAAACTTCTGATGTTAATGAACTTGCTATTAATAAAAGAAATGGAAGGATACATGCTAACACAAATAAAAGCATAATAAGTCCCATTACAAAACGAAAAGTTTTATTGCTAAAAGTCATGAATGTTGCCTCCTTTGATTAGAATAAACTGCTTTCTTTGTCTATTTTTGAAACCACTGAATTTGCTGTAAATACACAGATGAAACCAAATACAGATTGTAAAAAACCACCTGCCGTTGAACGACCGATATCATTAAGCTCTAATAAGCCGCGGTATACATAGGTATCGATGGTCTGTGTTGTAGTGTAGAGCAAACCACTGTTCATAGGTACCTGGTAAAATAAACCGAAATCAGAATAACAGATGCGACCAACAGCAAGAAGAACCAAGATAATGATTGTTGGCTTAAGCAATGGTAATGTTATATAACGAATCTGAGCCCATACACCTGCACCATCAACGGTGGCAGCTTCATAAAATGATTTATCAATACCGATTAATGTTGAATAGTATAGGATTGAACTATAGCCAAAATTCATCCATAAGTATACAAGCGTAAGAATTACCGGCCAGTATTGTGCTTTGTTATACCAGCTGACTGGATCAATTCCAAAGAGAGGTAAAATGGTCATGTTCATAAAACCGTTATTTCCACTTAAAAACGCAAATACAACGTAGCTAACAATAACTGTTGATAGTAAGAAAGGAATTAGGATAACAACTTGACTAAATCTCTTGAAGAACTTATTACGGATACAATCTAATCCTATAGCTATAAATACACCTATTATATTACCCAGTACAATGAAGGCCAAGTTGTAAAGAATAGTGTTTCTAAAAATGAGAAAGGCATCACTAGTACTAAAAAGGAATTTAAAGTTCCGGAGACCATACCAAGGACTATTAATTAGACCCAAGGAATAATTTACTTTCTTAAAGGCAAGAGCAAGTCCTGCCATAGGCATGTAATTATTTATTATTAAGTAAATAAGCCCAGGCATCATCATAATATACAACGGAATGTATCGTTTCATTTTCCGGAAAGATAACTTCTTGTAAACTTTTGTTTCTTTCATAAGAACCCCCTATTTTTACTTTAAGATATTTTGTTAAAATTAATGTATCATAAAAATGCACAAAAAAGCTATCATAATTCGGTCATAAACTATTGAAATTATAATTTAGACAAGCCCTTTTTTTGATATTTATAGAAGGAATGACAAAAACTTTAGATAAAGAGTGCAATATGTTGGAAAAATGATGATTTACGACAAAAAAACGATAGAAGGGTTAATGGTATGTCTGCTATTATACTAGTACAGGACAAGGCAATTGTCATAAAGGTCATTGTAGTTAATGACATAAAAAACAGGAGGGTATTATATGAAAAAGAAACTAATTGCAAGTTTACTTACAATTGTTATGGTAGTCATGCTTTTTTCGGGCTGTGGGTCTAGTGCAAACAAAACAGACGACAATACTAAAACAGATAAAACAGATGAAACAGGTAATACAGGTAATACAGATAAAACAGATAATAAGGATGCCGAAAGCGAAGACTATCCGGTAATTAAGGCAGTATATGCAGTTGTGTTCCCATCACCCGATGAGGAGGCAATTGAAGAAGAGCTTAATAAGATATTAAGAGAGAAAGCTCATGCAGAAATTGATTTAGTGGGGATTGAGTTTGGTAACTGGGCTACACAGCTAAACTTAATGTTAACAGGTGGTGGATCTGATTCGATTGACCTGTTCAACTCCTTCTGGTACACATCTGTAAGTAACCTGGTATCCAATGGACAGGTTATGAAGCTTGATGATTTGTTAGCATCTGACGGAAGTGATATTAAGAATTTATTTGCAGACGGACTTGAAGTCTTCCTTAATTGCGGTGTTGTAGACGGCGTTCAGTACGGTATTCCTTCCATGTATTCCTACAGCACAGAAAATCTTTACTATGCAAAGAAAGAAGACGTAGCCAAAGCAAATATCGATTGGAGTCAGGTTAATAGCATTGATGCAATGTCAGAAGCAATTCTTAAGATTAAAGAAGCTAACCCAGATAGTTATTTTATCCCAGGCGCAACAGAGCCATACTGGATTCCAAAGAGTATTGATTATTTAGGAGATACAAACTATCTTGGAGTATTAACCAATCCAACAGAAAGTACAACAGTTGAAAATTATTATAAATCTGATTACTTCCTTAACTTCTTAAGTCATGTTAAGAAGTGGAAGGAGGCAGGAGTATTTAGTCCGGATCCGCTCAGTAACAGCAATCCAACACTCATGAACTTACTTATGGGAGTAAGTAATGGTACACCTGGTTATGCTTGGGATGCAGCAGTTAGCATGGAAGCAACTATCGCACAGAATGGCATTGACTTAGATGGCACAAATGTAACAGAAGCCCTTTCAACAACAAGTGATGCTACAACATACATGTGGCATATCAGCTCGTTTAGTAAGAATCCAGAGGCAGCTATGCGAATCCTCAATGTTCTATACACAGATCCGGTAGCAGCTCAGCTTGTCGCTAATGGTATTGAGGGACTTACCTATGAACTTAACGAAGATGGACAGATGGTATATCCTGAAGGCGCAAACGGTATGGCAGATTTAGGATGGGCAGCGGCTTCTATGGCATATTGGCCAAATGTTATGCTCTGCAAGACATGGTACTATGAGCCCGCAGATATCTATGATCAGATGTTAGAAAAAAACAAGACCAGTAATAAGTCCTTAGCTTTAGGCTTCATGTTCGATTCAACTGAGGTGGCAGATCAAATGGCATCGTGTGCTAACGTAATCGCTCAGTACTATACACCAATTATGTATGGTGAAGTAGACATTGACACCACACTTGCTGATTTCCAATCAGCACTTGAGAAAGCCGGTATCAATGATATTATTGAAGCGAAACAGACACAGCTTAACGCATGGCTTGATAGCAAATAATTAAATTAACTTGAATTATACTTAGGGGGAGGGCTTAGCCCTCCCCCAATCTAATAGGACAAAGGAAATGCATCTATGAATGAAAAACTATGGAATAAACATTATATATTAGTATTTATAGTAAACACCCTTAATGCTTTTTCGTTTTTTATGGTAGCGACCATACTCTCAAAATATCTTATGAGTCTTGGAGCAACAGTATCAATGGCTGGCTTTATTGTGGGATTATTTTCAATCACTTCATTATTCTGCAGACCGTTAAGTGGGATAATGGCAGACAGATTCAGTAATGTTAGTCTATTAAAATGGAGCAATGTTTTAATGGGAGTAGGATTAATTGGATTTACAATTACCAAACAAATCCCACTTTTAATAGTATTTAGAATAATAAATGGAATTGGCTTTGCATTTGGTGGAACTTCCCAGATTTCACTAGCTTCACACTATATTCCCAAAGATAAAATGGGTGAGGGAATTGGATACTTAGGCTTAGGTATGGTTCTTGGCTCTGCAGTAGCACCTGGTTTTGGACTTGCGATAGCAGACAACCTTGGAATGGATATAACATTTCTAATTGCAGCAGCACTTACGGTAGTAGCATATGTTATATTATGCTTTCAGAAGAAAGAAAAAAAATCGGTAGTTAAAAGCAGAATAAGCTTTTCGGATATCATTGCAGTAAAAGCGCTTCCCTATACATTAGTTGCAGGGTCATATTCCTTCGTAAATGGAATTATCGCATCTTATTTGGTTCTTTATTCAGACGAGATAGGAGTAGAGGGAATCAGCCTTTATTTTACTGTGTGTGCGATTGTATTATTTATAATAAGACCGTTCTCAGGTAAGCTTATGGATAAAAAGGGAATTAGAGTTACTGTACTACCGGGACTTATACTTACAGCTTGTGCAATGTTTATGCTTGGAAGTAGTAGAACTTTAATTCTTATACTTATTACGGGTGTAATCAGGTCATTAGGACAGGGAGCTGCTCAGCCGTCACTTCAAGCCGGAGCTATAAGCGCAGTTGGAAAAGATAGAAGTGGGGTTGCTACAAGTACATATTATCTTGGTGGAGATGTATGTCAGGGTTTTGGTCCAATGATTGGTGGAGCCATACTTGGGGGAATAACAGGAATTGCCGGATACACTACATTATTTAATATTTGCGGGGTATTGTTATTGTGTGCACTGGTGTTTTTTTTCATAATAACAGGCAAAAAGCAGGTGGCATAATAATTCTATAATAGAAAATGAGGTTGAAGGATGGAAAATAAAGTTAGATTACTGGCGGGTATTCCAGATGATGAGAACAGAGATTACCTTCCTGAAAAATTAAAAGAAAGTGATATAGTAGTAAATGAGAACGGAAATAACTCACAGGTTTACCCCAAGAACCTCAAGGAAATGAAAGCATATCTTATAGATGATAACCAGGATACATGGTATGAATATGTACCAGACAGCTATGATCCTTCAAAAAAAACACCTCTTATATTTTCAATGCATGGTGGAATAATGACAGGCTGGGCACAGTGTGTATATACATCCTGGTCACATGTGGCAGACAGAGAGGGAGCTATTGTTGTATATCCAAATGCTCATTTACGCAGATTCTGGCAGATTGAGTGCGAAAGAAGATTATTTGACATACTTTCAGAACCTAATGATGAAGGTATCTATATGCATGATTTTCCAGATGATATAAGAGAAAATAATGATGCAAGAATTGTGCTTAAGCTGTTAGAAATAATGAAAAAGAAATATAATATCGACGAAGAAAGAATATATATGCAGGGAATGTCTCTTGGAAATGCTATGACATTAATGATGGCGAGACATTATGGAAATTATTTTGCAGCTATGGCAGGTTCAGCGGGTCCTAGCACAATAGGACTTTTATTTGATGAAAATGATAATCCTAAAAATGATGCGGGTCCTGTCACCGCTTGGCAGGCAAGAATGGAATATGACCAATCACCTCCGGGAAGTAATGATACAGTTGAAGATGTAGTTGCAAAAAACAGAGAATATTGGCTAAGAATTAATGAATGCATGGAGCTGCCACAGATAAAAATCGACGGAGAAAACAACTTCGCATTCTACAGCGGTAAAAAGGCAGATTATGTTTTCCGTGATGTGAAAAACAGAGACCATGGTCAGACCTTTGATGAAGCAGAATTGGTTTGGGATTATTTGTTTTCGGGCTCAAAGAGAAAAACAGATGGAACTATTGAATATATAGAACCAAAGCTTAAAAGAGAGGGAGACAAGCTATCCTTTGCAATAGCCGATGATTGTGAATACGCTTGGGTCAATAATAGAAGAATTAAAATGCCTGCTAGGTCTAAGATGTGGCAGAAACTTAAGTATCATGGTTTGCTGGGTGGAGCGAAGGTACGTGGAGAGTATTGCATGATTCCGGCTTCGTTTATTGCGCAGGTAATGAATGCTTCGTATACTGAGAATAATGGCTGGGCAGAAATGGTACTAGAGGATGGCAGAACCATACAGATTGCAAGAGGATGTATCGGCTGTACCATAGATAATCATGTTCGTTCAATGTTATGTGAACCAATTGAAGGTAACGGAATGCTATATATTTCAATCGAGTGGTTCTGCAAAGACATACTTAACTGGCATGTTTCGACTCTTAATGATGTAATGTATGCAACAGATCATTACTCATTATTATCCACAAATATGGCAAGGCTTATAAAAGATTTACTAAAGTAGCACTAAGTATAAAAAGAATGTAAGGGGGACTTTAGTTGAGTTTACAGGTTAATGACAGAATGCTATGGCCGAATGGCAAAAGAAAAGCATTTACATTAAGTTATGATGATGGCATTACACAGGACAAAAGACTGATAGAGATATTAAACAAATATGGAGTAAAGGCGACCTTTAATCTTAACTCAGGATTATTTGGAAGTAGTGGTGTAGTAGCGGCGGGTAAAAAGGAAGTATCACACATAAAGTTAAGTAAAGAAGAAATCCCCATGGTATACCAAGGACATGAGCTTGCAGCTCATGGACACTACCATGAATGTATGGTTGGTATGGATATTGCCAGATGCGTGGAAGAAATACTTGAAAGCAGAAAAGCACTTGAAAGAATTGAAGGTGAACCGGTAACAGGATTTGCTTATGCATTTGGAGCATATGATGAGCTTGTGCTAAAGGCAATTGAGGCTTCAGGAATTTCATATGCAAGAACAATAGAGGCAACACATAAGTTTGAAATCCCAGGGAGTTTCCTGACTTGGAATCCAACCTGCCATCATGATGATGAAAGAATATTTGAATTAGCTGATGAGTTTTTAGGAGATGGATTTTATTTTTCACTAATAACGCCAGCCAAATTGTTTTATGTGTGGGGACATAGCTATGAGTTTGATCAATGTGATAACTGGGAGCATATAGAGAAATTTGTCTGCAAGATGGCAGGACGCGAAGACGTATGGTATGCAACTAACGGCGAGATTAGAGAATATGTAGAAGCTTATCACAGACTGGTATACTCAGTAGACAGTAAAAAGGTATACAATCCTTCAGCTATTCCGGTTTATATAGGAGGTACATTCACTAAGGAATATATTGAAGTACTTCCCGGACAATCAGAAAAACTATTAAAACCCATCAATATGTAGTACTCATTACAATGGATAATTTAATGCGGAGGATATTATGAGTAATATATTAGAATTATTGAAAAATTCTGAGGCTTGGAGCATTCCGGAAACAGGACAGAATATTCCTCATGGTGATATGCCAGGGGATAAAGTTGAAATAGGGCAGGATCATATCAATAAGTCGGTAAAAGTATTTCGTGAACTTCTAAAAATACTTTCGCCGGTTTTTGAGACTAGCAAAAACAGCAGAGCAGTTATTACTGTTTGTGGGGGATCGGGAGTTGGTAAGTCTGAGATTGCATCCTTGATATCTTACTATTTAAATCAGCTTGGTATAGGAAGCTACACTCTATCAGGAGACAATTATCCAAGACGTATACCAAAATATAATGACGCAGAAAGGCTAAGAATATTCAGACAATCTGGCGTAAAGGCTCTGGTTGAAGCGGATATGCTGAATGCTGATATATATGGTATACTCCGTGAGCTTCAGGAAAAAGAAGATGATGCCAATAAAAAGTACTTAGAGAAACATCCTTGGTTTAGGACTTACTTGGACGGAGCAATAGATGGGCTCAAAGGATATCTTGGAACAAAGAATGAAATTAACTTTGATGAGATAACTGATATCGTTAAGCAATTTAAAGATGGCTCAAACAATATCTGGCTCAAGAGAATGGGAAGAACAGAATGTGATCTATGGTATGAAAAGGTTGATTTTGAAGGTATCAGTGTATTAGTTATTGAGTGGACTCATGGTAATAGCGACAACTATGAGGGTGTTGATATTCCGGTTCTTCTAAATAGTACACCAGAGGAGACTCTAGCTCACAGACTTAGTAGAAACAGAGATGGTAAGACAGACAGCCCATTTACTATGAGGGTATTAGAACTTGAACAGCAGATGCTAGATTCTCAAGCTCACAAGGCTAAGGTTATAATATCGAAGTCGGGTAAACTTATAACCTATGGAGAATACAAAGAATTAATGGCTTCAGATAAAAAAACAAGTGTAAATAATGCTCCTATGCTAAATGCATATCCTGATAGTATGGGAGCTTGTCAGATATTATAGACATAATAAAAAAGCCAGAATTAGAGAACTGCTTTCGCTCATTCTATATTTTGCCAAGCTTGTTTAATACAGATTTAGACAGAGGCTTCTCGGTAATCAATTATGATCTTAATGATCAGCTAGCAAAGAAAGGGGACCTGGAGGCACTTGGTAAGATGGGAATGGATTTAAAATTAGACTTTATTCTTAACCATGCTTCGGTACTTTCACAGCAGTTTCAAGATATTATCGCATATGGCGAGAACTCAATATATAAGGACTTCTTTATTAATTGGAATAAATTCTGGGATGGACACGGACAGATGACTGAGGAAGGCTACATTCAGCCTGATGAAGAGCTGATTAAAAACATGTTCTTTAGAAAACCAGGTCTTCCATTTCTTATGGTTATATTTCCTGACGGAAAAAAGGTACCTTACTGGAATACTTTTTATCAAGAAGTAAAGTATCCGCTGGTAGATGCCCAGGATATTATGAAAATCACAGATATCCAGTATTATTCAGCATACGAGATTGCAGACATGCTAAATATTGCAAATAGAGAAGGCAAGAAACCTTATGAGCTTGATTTTGGAAAATATGAGACCTATAAAGCAATGATCCTTGAATACATGGACTCTAACAGAAAATATTTGGGGCAGATGGACCTTAACATAAAATCTCCATTGGTTTGGGAGTTTTATGACGATGTATTAAGGCGATTGTCTGAATATGGTGCAAGGATAGTAAGACTTGATGCCTTTGCATATGCTCCCAAGGAGCCCGGAGAAAAAAACTTCTTAAATGAACCGGGAACCTGGGATGTATTAAAGAAAGTTCAGGATATAGCAGATAAGTATGACCTGTCTATTTTACCTGAGATTCATGCAAGTTATAGCGAAAAGAATTATGAAGAGATAGCTTCTAAAGGTTATATGACATATGACTTCTTTATGCCGGGACTCATCATAGATGCGATAGAGAATGCAGATGGCTCTAGCTTAAAAGCTTGGGCAGATGAGATTATCGAAAAAAAGATTAAGACAATAAATATGCTTGGGTGTCATGATGGAATTCCGCTTCTTGATTTAAAAGGACTAATTCCGGAAGAGCGTATACATCAGCTTATCGATACTGTTGTTGCCAGAGGCGGCATGGTGAAGGATCTTCATGGCCAGAAGAATGTGTACTACCAGGTGAATTCAACATACTATAGTGCTTTAGGAGAAGATGATAGAAAATTACTTATGGCTCGTGCCTTACAGTTGTTTATGCCGGGTAAACCACAGATTTGGTATCTTGATTTATTTGCAGGAAAGAATGACTATGAAGCTATAAAGAGAGCTGGAGCAGGCGGACATAAGGAAATCAACAGAACAAATCTAACTGAGGAGGAGATCGAGAAATCACTTGAAAAGGATGTTGTAAAAAAACAGCTTGAAATGATTCGCTTTAGGTCTTTATTTCCAGGATTCTCATTTTGCTCAGATATCAAGGTAGAATCAAGAGACAAGGTGCTTAACATCACCTGGGATAAGGATGGGTATCTTGCAACACTTGAGGCAGATTTGGCTGATATGATATTTGAAATCAGAGGGATATGCAAAGAAAGAGAAATCGTAATAAAATGTAAAGGGGAGGAGTTGCTCAATGGAAAAGTATAAGTATCATGATGTGAATATGCGTGGAAGAATCAATCGCATTCACTACACAACAAGGAATCAGCAGGGTGATCCAAGAGAAAAATACGCAAACATCTATTTGCCTTATGGCTACGATGAAGCGGATAAGGAGAAAAGGTATAATGTTCTTTATCTTATGCATGGGGGAGGAGGTAACCCAGATGCGTGGCTAGACTGCAGTAAAGTAAAAAACATGTTGGATTACATAATAGCTGAGAAACATATAGAACCATTAATAGTAGTATTCCCTTCCTACTATAAAGAAAAAATAGGAAGAGTTGGTCCGCCGGTTCCAGTAGTTGAAAGAGAACATGTTCTTTTCTTTCAGAAGGAATTAATAGAAGATTTACTGCCTGCGGTTGAGAAGGTATGTAATACCTATGCCGAAGATACAACAAAGGAAGCGCTGAAGAATTCAAGAATGCACCGTGGATTTGGTGGATTTTCTATGGGTAGTTGTACAACCTGGTTTGCATTTACTCATAACATGGATTACTTCTCCTATTATATTCCGCTTAGTGGAGATTGCTGGGAGGTTGAAAGTCAGGGTGGACTACATAAGCCAGACGAGACAGCAAAGCTATTACATGACCGCGCAATCGAATCGGGCTATGCTGTAAATGAATATTTTATATATGCGGCAACCGGAACAGAGGATATTGCATATAATCCGTTGAGTATGCAGATAAACGCTATGCGCAAATATACAGATACTTTTATAGAAGGTGAGGATCTTACAAAGGGAAATTTCCATTATCTACTTGCTGAAGGTGAAGTTCATGCCTACGAAGCAGTATACCATTACCTGTATAACATATTACCTTATTTATTCTTGAAGACTCACTAATATAATTACAATGCGGATAAACGAAAAAGAAGCCCATGTCACGTGAAAATGATGTGACAGGGGCTTCTTATGTAAATATATAGTAAACGACAAGATTGAATTAGTCATTTAGCAATGTGAAAATTTAAATTATGCCTGTTATGAAGAAGGAGAAAATCAATGATAAAACTAGAAATGGTCAATGAGGCTACATTTAAGAAAGTTGTGGATATGAAGCTACCACCCGAACAGAATTGTCTTGTCGCACCAAATGTGTTATCTCTTGCGCAAGCATGGCTTTGTTACGACAACGCACGTCCCTATTCTGTATGTA
>CAZDWP010000025.1:0-2615 GCA_964508985.1 uncultured Herbinix sp.
CAATCTTACAGTAAGCGGACAGCTTAATGGTGAGACATTTGCAATGGCCTTTAAGAACATCTACACATTTGGACCGACCTTCCGTGCGGAGAATTCCAATACTACCCGCCATGCAGCAGAGTTCTGGATGATAGAGCCAGAGATAGTATTTGCAGACTTAAAGGATAATATGGATTTGGCAGAAAAGATGCTAAAATATATCATTAACTATGTAATGGAGCAAGCACCTGAGGAGATGAACTTCTTCAACCAATTCGTAGATAAGGGATTAATGGAAAGACTTACAAATGTGGCAAATTCGGAATTTGGCCATGTGACTTATACAGAGGCAATAGATATATTAGTAAAGAACAATGATAATTTTGATTTCAAGGTATACTGGGGCTGTGACCTTCAGACTGAGCATGAACGCTATCTGACAGAGCAGATATATAAGAAGCCAGTCTTCGTAACAGATTATCCAAAGGATATTAAGGCCTTCTATATGAAGATGAACGAGGACAATAAGACCGTTGCTGCAATGGATTTGTTGGTACCGGGAATCGGTGAAATCATAGGTGGTAGCCAAAGGGAAGACGATTATGACAAACTGGTAAAACGTATGGAAGAGATGAAGTTAAATAGAGAGGATTATGAATTCTATCTAGATCTCAGAAAATACGGTTCAGCCAGACATGCAGGATACGGACTTGGATTTGAACGCTGCGTAATGTATCTAACAGGCATTAGCAATATCCGTGACGTAATACCATTCCCAAGGACTGTGGGAAATTGTGAGCTTTAAATTTTAGAGGACGGGGGCGTTGCCCCCGTTTTTTTGTTATTTAAATATAATATGCCGTACCTTCTCTAGTGAAAACAATAATACCATACCCAATATACCTGCAGATACTAGCTGTCCTGCTCCGATTGTAAGCATCATAAAGGGAATGGAATTTACTTCGAAATATGCGTATTTCAAAACCCAGGGAATAATGATTGCATTAATTAGAATAGGAGGTATTGGGACAAGAAACTTGTTATCTCTTAATTGATAAGAAAGATAGGCTGCTATAAAAGTTGCCGCTGATCCAAATATTACGTCCAGAACATCTGCTCTAAAGAGAAGGTTACTTAGTAGGCAACCAATGGTAACTCCAGGTATGGCAGCAGCTGTGAAGTAGGGTAGTATAGTAAGTGCTTCTGAAATCCGAAATTGTATCGGGCCAAAGCTTGAATACTGGAATACAAATACCAGCACAACATAGATAGCGGCAATTATAGCCGCTTGAGTAGTATATAAGGTTCTTTTATTCATTTTTTCTCCTTTAGTTTTGTTTGAGGGATGTTTTATAATCCCTTCGTCAGGAAGGTTACGAACTGACGTGAGTTGTTTTCTGAACCGCCTATGAATAGCGGTTTGTAGCGTAGAATACTATAACTCATTCGACGAGAAAATGCAAGAGGCAGAAGACGGGAAGACAGGGGTTTATTAGAATGTCCTCATCATCGTAAACTAGATTGATGGGGACTATTTTTAATGTTAATAGTTGACAAAACTGTCATTATACTGTATATATAGACATATACAGTATAATGACAGTTTTAGGAACAAAGACAATCGTTTTAAACCATAAAGTAGTTTCTTTGGAGGAATATATGGAACCGAGCATTAGAGTTGAACACCTATACAAAAAAATAAACTTATTTAGATTAGAGGATATTAATTTCCAACTAGAGCCAGGGTATGTGCTTGGCCTTATCGGTAGAAACGGTGCAGGCAAAACCACTCTAATCAATACGATATTGGGACTATGGACACCTGAACAGGGAAGTATTCATATTGCAGGATATGATAGGGTGCATGATGAAATCAGGGCAAAAAATGAGATTGCATTTGTAACTGATGAATGCCTCTTTCCTTTGGAAATGACCCCATATTCCATAGGAAGGATATTTGGAAAGGTTTATAATGCATTTGATTATAAGCACTATAGAAAGCTTTGTGAAAGGTTTCGTCTACCCATGCACAAAAGACTTCAAAGAATGTCCAAGGGAATGGTAATCAAGCTACAGCTGGCATTTGCATTTAGTAGGGATGCCAAGCTTTATGTATTTGATGAGCCCTCAGCGGGACTGGATCCTGTGTTTCGTAAGGAGCTAGTGGATTTGGTTTTTGACCTAACCTATGAGGGTAATAAATCAGTTATATTCTCTACCCATCTGACTGACGAGCTGGATAGAATTGCAGACTATATATTATTCTTGGAGGATGGAAGGCAAAAGCTTTTCGAGCAAAAGGAAGAGCTAGTCAGTCGTTATAAGCTAATTCGTGGCACTGAGGAGCAGATTGAAGCATTCAGAGAGAAGATAATTGGAAAGAGAATTACTCCAAATTCCTCTGAAGCGCTGATAGAAGTATTGGAGCAAGAAGATAAGACATATCTAAGCGAGTACAAGATTAAAACTACTAATATGTTCACGGCTTCAGGGAACAAGCCGTTGATAACAACACCGACGATTGAGGACATAATGTATTATTTTATTAAAGGGAGTGTGGGTAATTAATGTTGGCATTTACTCTAAGAATGATTATTACAGATATTCAAAAATCCTTTCATGGGTTTTGGATTATT
>CAZDWP010000025.1:2715-4678 GCA_964508985.1 uncultured Herbinix sp.
GGCAAACATAAAGTAGAGGTAAGAGATGAACATAGTGATATCTAATACGAGTAATCTGGCTATCTATGAGCAAATTGTGGCTCAGATTAAGAATGCGATTATTAATAAGGAAATCTTGGCAGACGAACCACTCCCATCTATAAGAAGTCTAGCTAGAGATTTGCAGATTAGTGTGATTACAACTAGTCGCGCCTATGATGTGCTGGTATCTGAAGGGTTGGTGTATTCGCAGCCCGGTAAAGGGTTCTATGTAAGTAAATCTCAAACAGAAATGCTGAAGGAAAAACGCCTTCAGATAATTGAGGCTAGTATGGCAGACTTGATTAGTCAGTGTAAAGGTGCAGAATTAACTAAGGATGATATGATAGCCATGATTAATCTTTTATATGATAATTGAATATGAATGTTACTTAGAAGGCTTATCCTATACCTCATGAGGAAAGCCATTTCAAGAATAAAGAATTTGCGTTGTCTGGAGGGTATTAGTAATGGTGGATACTGATAAAATTGCATTAGAGGTAAGTAATTTGTCAAAAAAATGGAGTGATTTTACTCTTAATGATATTTATATCTCTCTTCCTGCGGGATATATTATGGGATTGATAGGTAGAAATGGTTCGGGAAAGACGACTCTTATTAATTGCATTCTGGGCGGTATTAAGAAAAGCAGAGGAAGAATACGCATTAATAGCGCTGATTATCGCAAAGTAAGTGCGAAGAATGATATAGGATTTGTTCTTGAGGATGGACCGTTTTTCATGGATAAGACGCTTACGGAAAATGCATATCTATTTGGAAGATTTTATTCAGACTGGAGTGACGCTAGCTTTAGAAACTATTTATCCGTGTTTGAATTAGGAGATTATATGAGATATGCGGATTTGAGCAAGGGAATGAAGACTAAATTCCAATTAGCATTTGCCTTAAGCCATAAGCCAAAGCTTTTAATAATGGATGAGCCAACAGGAGGCTTGGACCCGGTATTTCGAAGAGATTTTCTAAATATATTACAGGATTTTGTGTGTGATTCAAATACAGCCATACTTTTTTCTACCCATGTCACGGCGGATCTCGATAAGGTGGCGGATTTTGTTACCATGCTGGATGAAGGAAAGCAGGTTTTTACTATGACTAAGGAAGAGCTTATGGATAATTATCCAATAATACGAGGTAGTATAGAAGACCTCCCGTTACTTAAGGAGGGGCATCCGATGCGTGTAAGAAAGACATCGGGTGGGTTTGAAACAATATTAGAAGATAGCAGCATGCTTAAGAATAATTCTTCGCTTCAGAAGAGGCTTGCCCTATCCCGTCCTAATCTGGAGGAAATTATGTATTTCTTTTCAGAACCGCTATTTTAAATATATTACATTGATAATATCGTTTATAAGGGGGAGATCATGAATAACAATTTAAGCTTACAATTTGATTTTGATGAAGTAATTTTTAATAAGAATGACATTATGATTATTTACTTTGGCTTATCAAATATACTTTATTTTATTGCAATGCTATTTGGATGCATTATGCCTATGCAGGCAGCGGTTATTATAGCATCATTTCAAGCTATTATGGTCGCATTAATAGAGCTATCCCTAATTGCATATACAAGATATGATTACAAATGGTACAGCGTCGCTAGGATGCTTCGATATTATCCCAGCAAAAAGGTTAATATTCGTATAAGCAGATACAGGATATTACTTCGTTATATGGTAATTGAATTAGCTATAACGGCAATTCCAATGATAGCTTTCTTTTATTATTTTGATATAGTTAAATTCATTACTATTCTGGCTACAGTGGCATTTACCATGAGCCTTATTGGCACAGTCGGGATAGAGCTATCTATCCGCAGTCTATAATAATATAATTAGGCAGGAAACCTCACTTAATCGTTATGGTAGCCGCACTTCGGACATTTTGGATAATCAATATCATGTATATATCCACAGGAGGGACA
>CAZDWP010000025.1:4778-14671 GCA_964508985.1 uncultured Herbinix sp.
AATTCTCCCTCTAGCTTGGTCTTACCTTCTAAATAATCCATGCTTCTTAAATAATTCATAATAATCCCCCTATTACATATTTTCTAATCTATTTTATAAAACACCGTATACTTAGATTTTACCCTAGCACTACTAATTTATGGTGTCAAGTGACAATAAACAAAAATAAGCATTTTAATGAAGAAATCAACATATTAATTTTATAGACACAGTTAAAAGACTCGTAACTTTAGTTATGAGTGATTCTAAGAATAGCTAATTGGTCAGATAAAAATTCATGTGAAATAAACCAGGATGGTAGGTGAGAATTTGTTAGAAAGGAGTTATCCGTATGGAGTTTTTAGCAAGATATGTTGTATTGGTTGTATTGGCAATATGCTTGTGCATTGGATATATAATAAAACACAGCATCACATTTATACCAAATAAGTACATACCACTGATTTTGGGAGTGTTGGGCATAGTCCTAAATCTGTGGATTAATGGCTGGGAGTTTACACCTGAGATATTACTTGGTGGTCTTGCAAGTGGCCTTGCCTCGACAGGCACTCATGAGCTAATTAGGCACTTGTTTCCAAGACAGAATCCTACAGACGAAATGTCTGTAAGTGCAGCGGAGAAGAGGTGAAATAGTAAACTTGGTACCTGGTAGCAATAATACTGTACCAGGTACCGTTATTTTCTATCCGTATAGCTTTTCCCACTCGTCCTTAGTCATGGAATAACACATTACATCGTAGGTATTGCCATTATATATCTTAGTACATTGTCTGAGTGTTCCCTCATATCGGAAACCACATTTTTCAATTACCCGTCTTGACTTTTGATTATAGGCATAATGCTGTACGGAGACTAATTTAAGATTAAGGTCAGTAAAGGCATAGGCCAGAAGGGCTCGAGATGCCTCGGTAATAATTCCTTTGCCCCAATAATCTTCAGATAATACATATCCAAGCATCTTAACATCATCAGAGGTTCTAAAGGGGTCCTTATGCAAGCCCAATGAACCGATAACCTTGTTATTAAACTTCCAAACGATAGCCAGAACCTCGTCCTCTTCAATAAAGTTTTTTAGTATGGACTTTGATTCATCCATATCATCATGGGGCTTCCATCCGGCGTTTGGACCTATGTTGGGATTCTTTGCATATTCATATAAATCTTCGTAATCAGTATAAGTAAATTGTCTTAAAATCAGTCTATCGGTTTCTATTGTTTTCATCCTATCCCACCCTGAGTTTTTATTAACATAAGAGTGACTCACGAAGCGTGGCACTCGTTGTTTAATCTGCTAAAAAGCTATTATCCAATGTAAGATTCTTAATCATAGCAACTGTAGGAGACATGAAGACTGCTACTTTGCCTTCCTGCTCAAGCTGAGAATCCTTTATTAAGCTATTAGCTACATCTGCACTTATATCGGTTCCTGTAATCAGGCATACAATTTCTTTCTCGGGTTGTAATTCAATATTAATAATCGGCAATACAACGGTCTGGCGGTCTCCGGTACCTCTTCCGTGAATTATAGTAGCTCCTGTAGCGCCTGCCTGTCTGGCTACATCTACTACATTTTCAGCAAAGCCTCTGTTAACAACCACAAGGAGACAATCGTGATTTAAATCATCCCTACTAGCTGGAGTGGTTACAGTATCTGTGTCTTTGCTTGTCGGGTAATACTCGACGACCTTCTTGCGCTGGAATATAGTTCCTAGGATCATAATTGATAGAACGGGAGCCATTGCCACCATGGCTATTACGCCAAAACCATCAACTAGAACATTGGCGGTCGGGGTACTTGTAGCAGCTCCTTGAGCAAATGCCAGAACAAAGGTAGCCGTCATAGGACCCGAAGCAACACCACCTGCGTCATATGCGATTCCCACGAATACAGGATTTGATTTAAAGGAAAGTAGTATTGCTATAGCGAAGCCCGGTAGAAGGAAATACCAAAGCTTAACCTCAGGAACAACAATCCTAACCATGGAAAGAGCTATTGCTGTGCCAACACCTAGGGATAGTGTCATTCTAATCAGTCTAATGGGTATGTGTCCGCCAGTAACTTCTTCGATTTGCTCGCCGAGTACGTGGACGGCAGGCTCAACCAGAACAACGATAAGGCCTAATGCGAAGCCTATTCCTATAAGCAGTCCCTTGTTCATTTTTGCTATTTCCATACCTAAGATTCTTCCCATATCCATAAAACCTGAATTTACAGCGGTAAGGAATATAACAAGACCTAACAAAGTAAAGGTAAGTCCCTTGATTATACCTCTCATTTCACCCTTTTTCACCCTAAACTTTGCAAAATTAAATATAAAGAAAAGAATTGTTATTGGTAAAAGAGCTATTAGGGATTCGATAAATAGGTGTGGAATAGCATCTATAATAGGACCTACTACGCCTTCTTGGAAGATGTATTCTCCGGCATCACCTTGTATGTTTTTCTGTCCTGATATTATTGACAGTAGCATAACCGCTAGTATTGGGCCTGCACTCATAATACCAACGAGTCCAAAGGAGTTTTCTTCTGAATTTTTTCCACCTTTTACAGTGGAGAGTCCGAGAGAAAGTGCAAGGACAAAGGGGGTAGTCAAAGCTCCCGTAGTTGCACCTGAGGCATCGAAGGCTATAGCCAGAAATTCCTCAGAAACAAAAATACCCATGACAATGATAATGCCATATGTGATTGCCATAAACATATTAAGGGGCTTATCTCTAAGAAGCCTGAAGACACCCAATGAAATCATAACACCAACTCCTATTGATACCATATATACGATTACAGATGAACCAAGAGAGCCTCCAGATGCGCCCTCAACCTGGTTGCCGAGGATAAGTAAATCAGGCTCTGCAACGGTGATTAGGAAACCTAAGAGAAAGCTTAGTAAGGCCAACTTGATAGGAGTTTTCGAAGTAGCAACTTCCTTGGACATGTGCTCACCTATAGGGTTCATAGCCAAATCCACACCCCATAAGAATATGGTTAGTCCTATTAAGAGCAATATACTTCCTACAACAAAGCGTATAATAACATCCGTTTCGACATCGACTATTGTAAGAGAAATAAAAAGAACTAATGCTACAACCGGTGTTAAGGTTTTGAAAACCTCTTTTATCTTATCAAATAACAAACTCATGATGTCCCCCCCTTACGTTCCTCAGTTCTGTTTTCAATGAGTCCGCTCGTATTGCTAACAGGAAGGGTAAAGATAATACCGTTTCCGGGTTTATCAAGCTCCAAATCAGAAAATATTCTTTCTCTTATGGATGCGGCTTTTTCCTTTCCAGTAATAATCAATACAGTATCCTTTTGGGGTTCTATTGCCAGAGGAAAGTAAGAATCAGCTGGAACACCGGCGCCATGTCCACGAATCACGGTTCCCCCACGGGCTCCTGCGGCTCGTGCAGCTGTTATACAATCCTTACTACGACCTTTATCTACTATAGTAAATATACAACAGTTAGGAAATCTGTCATCATCTATAGATATATTGTGCTCTTGATCAGAAGACTCTAATGTCCAACGCTTAAAGGGGATTGAAAAAGCGATTCCTTTGTTTCTTTTAAAAAAATTAAAGCTATCACTTAGTATTTCGTGGAGATTAGCATCTAATTCACCTGATGCGGGTATCATAAGAATTTCTTTACGTATTTCGTTCATACCTATAATTTCTAATAGCTTTGATTGTACAGTACCTTCGCCAAGTAAAATAGTGCCTGACCTTGCACCACATTCCTTTGCTTTACGTAACACAGCATTTGCCTTGCCTCGGTTAACGATAGTAAAAAACAATGTTTCGATATTAATCACTCCTATTCTTGCTTTCTTCATATAGAAAAAAGTTTATATCATTTATTTTTATCAGTATTGGAATCCTCTACAATTTCCATGATCTCTCCGATGTCACAATGCAATGCAGAACAAATCTTAAGTAAAACATCAGTAGTCACATTTTCGTTTTTTCCAAGTTTAGCTACTGATGCATGGCTCACGCCCGCTACGTCACAAAGGTCTTTTTTCTTCATCTCGCGATCAATCAAGAGCTTCCAAAGTTTCTTATAGCTCACAGACATGGTAATCACCTCATTCAGATGTTTATCTATATTTCCAACCAGATAATTATATCATAAAAATTCAGCGTTCACAACATTTTATTCAGCGAAAACGAACTTATTCGGCAGAATAAATGTTCGTGTGTGCTTGAAGTATATGCTAAATATATGATATAATCTAGTGAATAAGCAACGCGAACGAAAAACACGAAGTGTTTTGAGTAAGTAATCTGCTAAGAGAAATAGTATATTATATTTGACACAGGAAGCAGGGAGGTGCCTTATGAAATTTATACATATTGCTGATGTCCATCTAGGTGCAATTCCGGATTCGAATATGCCTTGGGCTAAGGAAAGACAGAATGAGATATGGGAAAGCTTTAAGAATATCATAGCTGTATGTAACGAAGAAAAAGCCGATTTGCTCCTGATTGCTGGCGATTTATTTCATAAGCAACCCCTAATACGTGAGCTAAAGGAAGTCAATTATCTTTTATCCACCTTGACGACTGCCAGGGTGGTTATAATGGCAGGAAACCATGATTATATAGGAGCAAGATCCAATTATCTAGGCTACAAATGGGACGAAAGAGTTCATATGTTTCTAGAGGATAGCTTTGAAGCCATGGATTTTCCCGATATTAATACAAGAGTGTATGGCTTTAGTTATTTGACAAGGGATATAACAGAACCCAGGTATGATAATATAGATATGGAAGCTATTGATAGCTATCATGCTGATACTCAGATCTTACATATGAATTTAAAAGACGAAAATGAAAGCGGCTTGGGAGAGTTTAAGAGAATAAATATCCTTCTTGCCCATGGTGGAGACGAGAAGAACATTCCCATAAATAAAAGAAGGCTACTTGGACATAACTTTGATTATATTGCCCTTGGGCATATTCATAAGCCGGGGATTATAAGCAATAGAATGGCATATTCCGGGTCATTAGAGCCGCTCGATAAGAATGAGACGGGACAGAGGGGCTATATTATTGGAGAAATTAGTGAGGGTGGGGAGAAAAGCACCGACATACGATTTATTAGTAGCTCTCACAGAGAATATAAAGATATTATTATTACCGCTGATCAAGATTTTACCAAGGGAGCACTTGCTGATGCGGTTAAGGCGCAGCTTCTTAAGCAAGGAGCTCATCACATATATAAGATATATATACGAGGCTTTCGAGATGAGAAGGTTCATTTTGATAAGGAGGCTATATATCCTTTGGGGCATATTATTGATGTCATAGACGAGTCGCATCCGGATTACGATTTCGACGCTCTATACAGAGAAAACTCGGATAATATGATTGGTATGTTCATTAAGCAGATAAGAGAAATAAAGCATCAAGATGATGCAAATGAAAAAGCACTTTATTACGGAATAGAAGCGCTACTTGGTGCCAGAGAGTAAATCGCTGGTCGATTTGGTACCAGGTACCGTTATCCGGGGAGGTAAAAATGCATATAAGCAGGCTATATGTGAATTACTTTGGAAAATTCTCAGGCAAGGAGATAGATCTAAAGCCGGGGATAAACTTAATATATGGTGAGAATGAAGCTGGTAAATCCACTATACATACCTTTATTAGAGGTATGCTATTTGGAATAGAGAGGCTAAGAGGCAGAGGAGCAGCCACAAAGGAGGATGTCTATACGCGATATCTTCCATGGGATTATCCGGGGGTTTATGGCGGCCAAATGGATATTAAGCTTGGTGATAAAGATTACCGTCTGCAAAGAAGCTTCCATGCCAATGATAAAACATTTACGGTTCTTGATCTTATAACGGGCAGGGAGGTTAAGCTTAAAGAAAATCATATTAGTGAGCTAATACCGGGACTTACTGAATCCGCATTTCGCAACACCATCAGTATCGAGCAGCTACGGGCTGAGACGGATGCTGAGCTTGCAGCCCATGTAAGAAATTACATTACCAACTTATCCATCACAAAGAGTAGGGAAGTAAATGTAGAGAAGGCCGTAAGCTTATTAAAGGAGCAGAAAAAAGCCCTAGAGTCCGTGCCATATACATATCAGCTTAAGGCCTTATCCGAGGAGATAAGTGATGGTGAGGGCAGAGAGAATAAGATTGATTCGCTTAGCTCTAGTCTAAAGGAGCTTAAAAACAAAGAGACAATCCTTAGGGAGCAGATGGAAAAGCACAAAAGCCAGAAGAACCAGAGGAACCAGAGGGAAGAGGAATTAACCTCCCAACTACCTGCTATACTTGAAAAATACAGAAGTTACAGGGAGCTTTCCAAGCAGTATTCTCAAATGAAGCCTCAGCTTGAAGCTTTAAATAATAAGCTTACTCAATATCAGAAATATTTAGATGACCTTGATAATAAGCAAGAGGTTAATATAAAAAGCACAAAAAATAAAGGTTTTATATATATTGCTTTATGCGTTATAGGAGGCTTAATAGTCTCTTTTGCTACTAAATCCATCTTGGTAGGTGTAGTCATACTATTGCTAGCCATATTTGTAGGTGTAGTATTATATACTCTTTTGGATAGGAGGAATATTGCTAGTGACAAGGAAGAATATTTAAAGGCCGATATGTCTCTGGAGCATGGTAGGGAGCAATTAGATGAGTTGACAATCAGAAGGAAGAAATTAGAAGACGATTGTGACGAGCTTCATGATACAATTATGATATATATGCAGAAATTTATATCTGAGGATGAGTTAACCTTTGATGCAATCGAAAGGCTTAAGGATGCTATAGAGAGCAAGAAGAGTGAAGCCTTTGATAGACAAAATGAACAGAATAAATTACTACAGGAATACAACTTTCAGATAGGAAAGATAAGCTTGGAGCTGTCTCAGCTAGAGAATAATGAGACAGAGCTTATGAAGAACAAGGAGCAATATGCATACATAATGCAAAAGCAAAAGGAAAATGAGCTGGAGCTTAATGCAGTTAATCTTGCAATAGACACCATACAGGAGCTTTCTGTAACTATTCATGACAGCTTTGGCCTACAGCTAAACGACGCGGTCTCTAATATCATTGATTCCGTAACCAATCATAAATACCAAGACATTAAGATTGATGAAAGACTGAACATCAAGCTTGGATGGAATGATAAATATATCTTACTCGATAGATTAAGTGCTGGAACTATAGACCAAGTGTATTTTGCGCTTCGTATGGCTGTATGTGATTTGCTTCTGGGTAAGGAGCCGATGCCTCTTATTTTGGACGATAGCTTTGTGCTATATGATGATAATCGTGTTAAGGCGGTATTAACAGAGATTGCCAGACGCAATCAGGTACTATTGTTTAGCTGTCAAAGTAGAGAAAAACAGATAATTGAAGATATGGGCTTACCATTTAACTATATTGAGCTGTAACGGAGGCTTCTATGGATAAAAGAAATAGGGATTCCATCAACAAGGAGAGGAAGAGAGTCGGACGAGCAATTAAGCTTATCCTGAAGCTTTTTGTTCTTCTTTTTTTGTTGGCTCTAGTTATTGGAATATTTTATTTTTATAATAGCTATGGTAGGACTATAGTTCGGCTACAAAAGGAAGCCAAAGATTTAGTCCGTTCATCCTCAGAGGAAAGTTTTCGATCCTCGCAAACCAGCCTGGTCTATGATAATGACGGCGAGCTTATTTCGACTTTGAGGGGCGTCAAGGATGTCTATTATATCGAATATAAGGATATTCCGGCTACTGTACTAAATGCAATTATAGTAACCGAGGATAAGAAGTTTTTTAGCCATGAGGGAGTGGATTATCTGGCAAATGTCCGTGCCGCCATATCTCTTATTAAAAACAAGGGGGAAATAACCCAGGGGGCTAGCACTATAACCCAGCAGCTTGCCAGGAATGTATTTCTTACCCATGAGGTTACTTATGAGAGGAAAATAAAAGAGATATTTATCGCCCAGGAGCTTGAGAAGATTTACTCCAAGGACAAAATCTTAGAGTTTTACATTAATAATATATATTATGCCAATGGCCACTATGGAATACTGGCAGCCGCCAATGGTTATTTTGGCAAGGGAATTAACCAGCTTAGCCTATCCCAGGCAGCATTCTTATGCTCCATACCGAATAATCCAAATAAATATGATCCGTTAATATCCATGGAGCACACATTAGAAAGAAGAGATAGAATTCTAAGGCAGATGCATGCTGATGGAAAAATAAATTTAGTTGATTACAGAAGTGCTCTTGATGAGACCATCACATTGCTATCTAATAAGTCTGTTAAAAATGACTATGTAGAAACCTTCGTATACCATAGTGCTATCAAGGCACTTATGAAGGAGGAGGGATTTGTATTCCGCAACCAATTTGAATCCGATAAGGATAAGGATACATATAATAAGGAATATGACCATATGTACTATCGGCTTCAAAGCCTTTTGTTTACCGGAGGCTATAGGATATATACATCGATTGATTTGGACAAGCAGGAGAGTCTTCAGGCCTCGGTAGATGAGGTATTAGTCGGATTTATCGATACAAACGATGAAGGAATATTCAAGCTGCAGGGGGCAGCCGTAAGTATTGATAATGATACTGGAAGAGTGGTTGCAATTGTAGGTGGGCGAAGTCAGGAGCATACCGGCTATACCTTTAACCGAGGCTTTCAAAGCTATAGACAACCGGGAAGTGCTATTAAGCCGCTTATAGTCTATACTCCATCATTTGAGAGGGGCTATACACTGGATAGTATAGTTGTGGATGAGAAAATTCCAGACGGACCGAAGAATTCTGGTGGAAAGTATGTCGGTGAAATGGAGCTTAAAAGGGCAATCGAGGTATCAAAGAATACAATTGCCTGGAAGCTATATGAGGAGCTTACACCTCAGGTAGGAATCCCCTATCTTCTAAGAATGAATTTTGCCAGTATTGTAGCAGATGATTATTTTCCTGCGGCGTCCTTGGGAGGCCTTACCATAGGGGTGAGTCCCCTAGAGATGGCAGCAGCCTATTCGACTATAGAAAATGATGGCTATTATAGAGAGCCAACCTGCATAATAAAAATAGTAGATGCCGAGGGTAATGAAGTGGTGAAGGACTCTATATCTGGAAAACAGATATATAAGATAAGTGCCGCTAGGATAATGACAGAGGCATTGACAGGAGTTATAAAAAATGGCACGGCAAAGGGGTTTGGACTTACGAATACAATTAGTGCCGGAAAAACCGGAACCACAGATGAAAGACGGGACGGGTGGTTTATAGGATACACTCCTTACTTTACCACCAGCACCTGGGTAGGGTATGATATGCCAAAGACCCTAGAGGACCTAAAGGGCTCTTCATACCCTGCCACCATATGGAATAAATATATGGAGGAGATTCATGAGCCGGGAATGAATAAGACCTTCGAGTAGAACGGAAAACGAAAAACACGGAAAACGGAAAACGGAAAACGGAAAACGGAAAACGGTACCAGGCACCAACTTCAAGTATTACCCTGGGCTGGTGCCTGGTACCGTAGCGGCTTGGTACCGTAGCGATTTGGTACCGTAGCTAACATTTATTTACTCTTAATCTGATTGTATCTTTCCAGTACGTTATTTATTCTTTCAACAGGATTTAGCAGACCGCTAATGCTGCTGTCATGGTTTAGAGTATCTACAATCAAAGCAATATACTTACTCATATCAACATTTATATAATAGGGCTTAGTCAAAAGCTCTGGTGTCTGATATGTTAGGTTTGTAGTTAGAAGCCTATAGATAGTTCCTTGCTCATAGGCTTCGTCGAATTTTTCCAAGCCGCCGGTAAACAGGCCGAAGGTACATACCACGAAGATGCGGTTGGCCTTTCTTCTTTTTAATTCAGTGGCCACATCCAGCATACTT
>CAZDWP010000026.1:0-14489 GCA_964508985.1 uncultured Herbinix sp.
ATGCAAGAGTTCTTCGTATGGATACAGATACAACGAAGAAAAAAGGTGGACATCAGAAGATCCTAGCAGCATTTGCAAATCATAAAGCGGACATTCTTGTAGGAACGCAGATGATTGTTAAAGGTCATGACTTTCCCTTGGTTTCATTGGTAGGGATAATTGCAGCAGATTTATCTCTTTATGCAGGAGATTTTAGAGCCGGTGAAAGAACATTTCAGCTTCTATCGCAGGCCGCTGGAAGAGCAGGACGGGATGCCATACCAGGTGAGGTTGTTATTCAGACCTACCATCCGGAGCATTATAGTATTATCACAGCGGCGCAAGGAGATTATCAGGAATTCTATGAACAGGAGATGCTATATCGTAGGTTAATGCAATATCCTCCAGTGGCTCATATTTTGGTGGTGCTTGTAACTGCAAAGGAAGAGGATAAGTCAGATAGAGCAGTAGCTTTTGCAGCGGAAGCCTTAAAAGAATATATTAATATAAATGAATTGTCATCTCAGGTTATCGGTCCTGCTCCAGCAGGCCTAGCCAAGGCTAAAGATATATATCGAAGGTTGGTATATATTAAGGATGAGAAGTATGATGTACTGGTGGGAATAAAGAATTATTTGGAGGGCTACTTTAGCTATTCAGGACGATTTGTAGGATGTAACCTTCAATTTGATTTTAATCCGATGAGTACATACTAATCTACGGATTCTTGGATAAAAGTAAAGGATAGGAGACAAATTATGGCTATAAGAAATATAAGAGAAATAGGAGATAGTGTACTTACAAAGATAAGCAGAGAAGTAAAGGGAGTGGATAAAAGACTTCTTGTTCTAATTGACGATATGCTGGATACGTTATATGATTCACAGGGAGTAGGTTTGGCAGCTCCACAAATCGGTGTATTAAAGCGTGTTGTTGTGATAGATATAACGGCCGAAGGAAATGATCCGATTATACTTATTAATCCTGAGATTATAACAACAGACGGCAGCCAGATTGGTGATGAGGGGTGTCTTAGCGTTCCTGGTAAGGTTGGAACCGTTGAGAGGCCTAACTATGTTAAAGTGAAAGCATTTGATAAAAAAATGAAAGAATTTACTTTGGAAGGAACAGAACTATTGGCAAGGGCATTATGTCATGAAATTGATCATCTGAATGGCGAGCTATATGTGGACAAGATTACAGACGGGCTTAGAGATGTGGTACATCAATCAGAGGAAGATGAATAGTAAGGCTACAGAGCTTTATTTAATATAAGTGTTATAAATATTATTGAAAGGGAAAGTGAATTATGAGAGTCTTATTTATGGGTACTCCTGATTTCGCAGTCAGCACATTAGAAGAGATTATACAGGCAGGTCACGAGGTTATCGGAGTCGTAACTCAACCGGATAAAGTAAAGGGAAGAGGAGGGAAGATTAGCTTCCCTGCCATAAAGGAGGCAGCGCTTAAACATAGTTTAGAAATATATCAACCTAGAAGGGTTAGAGAACCAGAATTCATACAGATTATCAGGGAGCTTGAACCCGAGGCCATAGTGGTTGCAGCCTTTGGGCAACTGCTTCCAAAGGCGCTTCTTGATATACCGCCTTACGGTTGCATCAATGTCCATGCTTCCTTACTGCCGAAATACAGAGGAGCGGCACCCATACAAGCGGCTATATTAAACGGTGACGAGATAACAGGAGTTACAATTCAGCATATGGATGTTAAGCTGGATACGGGAGATATAATTTTACAGGAAAGTATTCCTATAGCAGATGATGAGACTGGTGGTGGCTTGTTTGACAAGCTGGCGCGTCTTGGAGCAGAGCTAGTAGTAAAGGCCCTAAAGGTCCTAAAAGATGGTACTGCTACAAGGACTCCTCAGGATGAATCCCTTGCTAGCCATGTAAAGATGATGGATAAGGAAATGGGTAATATTGATTTTACTCAGCCTGCCATTAGTATAGAGAGAATGATTAGAGGACTAAATCCTTGGCCCAGTGCTTATACTAAGCTAAACGGTAAAACTCTAAAGCTTTGGAGTGCTGCTGTTGTAGAGTATACAGACGGTGGACAAGCTGGTGAAGTGGTTAAGGTAGATAAGGATGCAATCACCGTTATGACAGGAAGGGATGCACTAGAAATACATGAGCTACAACTGGAAGGCAAGAAACGATTAACTTGCGATGCATTTCTCAGAGGATATACTATAGATAGAGGAACAATTCTGGGATAAATAATTTATGCTAATAGGATTATTTGTTTTACAAATTTGGATAATACAGTAATATAACTATAAAGATACTCATTTATGAAAGAAGGTGGATGTATGTATATGCCATATTTTGACCCAACATATATTCTAGTAATTATAGGAGTGATTTTATCTCTGATTGCTTCGGCGAGAGTAAAATCAACATTTGCAAAATACTCTCGAGTAAGAAGCCATTCGGGACTAACAGGGGCAGAGGCTGCAGAGAAGGTTCTTCATCATGCAGGCATATATGATGTAACTATTGAACATGTACAAGGTCAACTAAGTGACCACTACGATCCCAGAAAAAAAGTCCTTCGTCTATCTGATTCAGTATATGGTAGCAATTCAATTTCAGCCATTGGCGTAGCGGCTCACGAATGTGGCCATGCAATTCAACATCAGAATGCATATGCTCCGTTAAAAATCAGAAGTGCACTGGTTCCTGTGGCTAATTTCGGCTCATTTTTAGCCTGGCCCTTAATATTAGTAGGGCTTTTGCTGACCGGGTCTCAGACCTTGATAGATATAGGAATCATATTGTTTTCTACGGCTGTATTATTTCAATTGGTAACACTCCCTGTTGAATTTAATGCTTCAAGAAGGGCAATTCAGAAGCTGGGAGAGTCCGGAATTCTTCACTATGAGGAATTGAATCAGTCAAAGAAGGTGCTAAATGCCGCAGCCTTAACATATGTAGCAGCTGCTGCGGCTACGATTTTACAGCTTTTACGTTTAATACTATTATTTGGAGGAAGACGTCGTGACTAATGAAAAAGACGGACGGGAGATTGTGTTGGATATGCTTCTTCAGGTAATAGATGGTGAAGAATTTGGCAATAGAGTGTTAGGAAGAACTTTAAGGTATTATCAGGATAAGAATAAGCAGGAGAGAGCTTTTATCTCTAGGCTTTTTGTCGGTACCGTAAAGCACTACCTAACACTTGATTATATAATTGGACAATTTTCGTCCCTACCTACCAGGAAAATGAAACCACTTATAAGGAATCTGTTAAGGCTTAGTGTCTATCAGCTTCTATATATGGATAGTATACCCCCATCGGCGGTCTGCAACGAAGCAGTAAAGCTGGCTAAGAAGCGTGGCTTTATAAGGCTATCGGGCTTTGTAAATGCTAATCTTAGAAGCATTGCAAGAATGGGTGATATAAAGTATCCTGATAAAGACGAGAGCATAGTAGAATATTTAAGCATTAGGTACTCTACTCCTACATGGATAGTCGATATGCTACTTAAGCAATATGATCTTACATCAGTTGAAGCGATGTTAGAAGCTTCTTTAAGGGAAAATGATATTACCATTCGCTGTAACCGAATGAAGACTACTCCTGATGAGCTAAAGGAAAAGTTGATAGGTGAAGGGGTAACGGTAATAGAACATCCATACCTTAGAGAGGCTTTTGTTATTAAGAATTTTGATTATTTGGAAGGTCTAGATGTATTTAATGATGGGTTATTTACAGTGCAGGATGTTAGCTCCATGCTAGTAGGGGAGGCATCAGGTGCAAAAGATAAAGATTTTGTGGTTGATGTGTGTGCAGCTCCCGGTGGAAAAGCCCTTCATATATCAGAAAAAGCTGGAAAGGTATCAGCAAGAGATTTATCAGAGTTTAAGACTAAGCTAATCGAAGAAAATATAGTTCGTATGGGAATCCATAACATTGAGATTAAAGTATGGGATGCTACAACTTTAGATACCGACATAACAAATAAAGCAGATATAGTAATTGCAGATCTTCCTTGTAGCGGTCTGGGCGTAATAGGAAAAAAATATGACATAAAATACAAATTGACACAAAATCAACAAAAAGAGCTGGTAGAATTACAAAGGAAGATTTTAAATGTGGTTTCACAGTATGTAAAACCGGATGGAATATTAATCTATAGTACATGTACTGTTAACAGGCAGGAGAACATAGATAATATGGAATGGTTTTTAGCTAACCATGATTTTGTATCAGATAGTTTGAACGGCTATCTCCCGGAAGTATTGCATTCAGTAACCACAAAAGCAGGTTATTTGCAGCTACTTCAGGGTATCCATCCCACAGATGGATTTTTTATATGTAGAATGAGAAAGGAAAGTAGGTAAGCGTTTGGATATAAAATCCTTGTATTTGGATGAGTTAATAAATGAAATGAAGAGTATTAACCAGCCCTCTTTTAGGGCTAAGCAGATATACGAATGGATTCATGAAAAGCTTGCTAGTAGCTATGATGAGATGACAAATATATCTAAGGATTTAAGAATTATACTTAAGGAGAACTATCCATTAGTAGCTCTGGAGGTGGTAGACAGTCTGGTTTCTGAAAATGATGGAACCATTAAATACCTATTTCGTCTAAATGATGACAGAGTTATTGAAAGTGTATTGATGAAATACCGTTACGGCAACAGTGTATGTATATCTTCCCAGGTGGGATGTAAAATGGGCTGTACCTTCTGTGCATCTACTATAGGAGGAAAGGAAAGAGATCTTACAGCATCTGAAATGCTTGATCAAATCTATCGTATTCAGAGTATATCAGGTGAAAGAGTTAGTAATGTGGTAGTAATGGGGACAGGAGAGCCTCTTGAAAACTATGATAATCTGCTGCGCTTTATACGCATCCTATCTGATGATGCTGGACTTAATATAAGTGCCAGAAATATTACTGTATCTACATGCGGAATACCAGATAAGATACGAAGCCTTGCCGAAGAGGAGCTACCGATTACTCTGGCGCTATCACTTCATGCGCCGAATAATGAGATCAGAAAAAACATAATGCCCATAGCCAGGCAGTATGAGCTTACTGATGTAATGGATGCTTTCGGGTATTATTATGAAAGAACCGGTAGAAGATTGACATTTGAATACTGCCTTATGGATGGTATTAATGACGAGGAAAATCATGCTAGAGAGCTTAGCAAATTGCTACGTGGATATAACGGTCATGTTAATTTGATCCCTGTCAATCCTATTAAGGAAAGAAACTTCATAAAATCAGATAGTAATAAAATACAGAAATTCAAAAATATACTTGAAAAAAATAGAATAAATGTTACTATTAGAAGAGAAATGGGCTCAGATATTGATGCTGCATGTGGCCAACTAAGAAAAAGCTATTTGGACCAAGGCAGTAAATAGGAAGATACAGGTTCTTGTATCCTATATAATTTTTTGATAGAATATGGGGATGGAGAGTTCCTGCTAAAGCCTAAGAGTTTGAGTTGGACGAGGAGGTGCAGGCTTGAAAGCATTTTCAATCACTGATATTGGGGAAAACCGGAGGGTAAATCAGGATTATGTCTTTTGTGAAGTTGAAGCCATTGGTAATCTGCCGAATTTATTTATAGTTGCAGATGGAATGGGAGGACATAATGCCGGAGATTATGCTTCAAGGTTCTGCGTAGAATTTTTTACAGATTATATTAGAAATAGCGATATAGAATCGCCAATAACCTTGATAGAAGAAGCAATTAAAGTTACAAACGATAAGCTATATGAAAAGTCAAAGCAACAGACTGATTATGAGGGAATGGGAACAACCTTTGTTGCTACGACAATCTGTGGAAATGAGATGTATGTAGCGAACATAGGGGACAGCAGACTATATGTTATCGATAAAGAGATAAGACAGATAACAGAAGACCATAGCCTGGTGCAGGCAATGGTTAAGACAGGTGAGCTGAACCGGGATGAAGCTAAGGTTCATCCGAATAAGAACATAATTACAAGAGCACTGGGTACAAATGAGACGGCCCAGCCTGATTATTTCGAAGTTGAACTTACAGATGGAGATATTATCATGATGTGCTCTGACGGACTGACTAATATGTTGAATGATGAGACTATTGAGCAGGTTATTAGGGAAAATGCAGAGGATCCAAAGACTGCTTCAGAAACCCTAGTTAAGCAAGCCAACCAACACGGTGGGAAGGACAACATAACAGTCATAATAGTTAAAGTATGAAAAAGAGGTGAAGGATCATGTTAAAACCCGGTATGTTTATCAGCGATCGGTATGAAATCATTGATAGTGTCGGTTCGGGCGGTATGGCTGACGTCTATAAAGCAAAGGACGAAAGGCTAAATCGTTTTGTTGCGATTAAGGTTTTGAAGCAGGAATATTCAGGTGACAAAAGCTTTGTTAATAAATTTAGAGGCGAAGCCCAGTCAGCAGCAGGACTATCCCATCCTAACATTGTCAATGCATATGATGTTGGTGACGATGGGGGTCTGCATTATATTGTAATGGAATTGGTTGAGGGAATAACTCTTAAACGATTTATTGAGAGAAAAGGTAAGCTGGAAGTCAAGGAAGCTGTCGGAATATCCATTCAGATTGCACAGGGCATGGAAGCGGCTCATGATAATCATATCATCCATAGGGATATTAAGCCTCAGAATATAATAATATCCAGAGATGGTAAGGTAAAGGTAACGGATTTTGGTATCGCTAAGGCTTCCAATTCCAATACGATTACGTCTAATGCCATGGGATCTGTTCATTATCTTTCTCCTGAGCAAGCTAGAGGTGGCTATAGTGATGAGAAAAGTGATATATATTCTCTAGGAGTTACATTATATGAGATGCTATCTGGAAAAGTACCTTTTGCAGGGGATAATACTGTTTCTGTAGCTATGCTTCATATTCAGGGAGAAGCTACACCCCTGAGGGAACTGGAAGATGGCATACCCTTAAGTGTAGATAAAATAGTTCAAAAGTGTATGCAAAAAAGGCCAGAGAGAAGATATCACTCTGCCTCTGAATTAATTGTTGATTTAAAGAGAGCTCTTGCCAATCCCGATGGAGATTTTGTTCAGATTCCAGCGTTTGTAGCAAATGATTCTCCTACGATAAATATTTCTGACGATTTGAGTAAAATAAAGAATAATGTTCTATATAAAGACAACTACCATAATCCAAGGAATAATAAGGTGGTTGATGAAGATGACGAAGACTTGGATTCATCAGATTCGAAAATGGATAAGATAATGTCTATATTATCTATTACTGCAATTGTAATATTGGCATTAGTTATCATGTTCGTTGTATTTAAATATATTCTTCCAAAAGCAAGTGAGGACCCGAAATTGGATCCTGTGGTTACTTTGACCCCTACACCAGAGCCAACTATAGACCCCACACCAACACCGGAGCCTGAACCAGGAGTTGAAACCTATGAGTTCCCTTCGGTCATCGGGCATAAGTTAGAGGATGCACAAGCTGCAATTAAAGCAGTGTATCCTAAGGCCCTTATAATTCCCATGGAGGATTATTCCAATGAAATAGAAGTGGGTTCTGTCATAAGACAGTATCCTTTGCCTAATACTGATTATCCTGTGGACTCGGAAGCTATATTATACGTCAGTATCGGTCCTAAATCCGAAGTGATACCTTATGTATATGGTAATACATGGGAACAGGCTGAGCAAAAGCTAAAGGAATACGAGCTTAAACCTGTAAGAGAAGATATGTTTAGTAATGAGATTGCAGTCGGTAGTGTTGTTGCCACAGATCCACCTAAGGAATCTATGGTTAAATCAGGAGATACCGTTAAGGTATATGTAAGTAAAGGACCTGAGATTACCCAATCTGCAGTTCCCTCATTAGTAGGAAAGACAACTGATGTGGCGGGTACACTCTTAACAGATGCCGGATTAGTTCTAGGCGAAGTAAGTAATGATTCATCTGAAACCTATCCCGAGGGACAGATTACCTATCAGGATACTACGGTGGGTGAGCTTGTAGATAAGGGTACTAAGATAAATGTTACCGTAAGCACTGGACCTTCAACAATTGATACAGGAAATCCCGGTTCTGGTAATTATAGCTATATCGGCAACCTAACGATTGAAATCAATCCTTTTGATTATGTGGGTGATGGAGAAGCTGAAATAATATTGGAGATGGAGCAAAACGGTTACGGCACCGAGATTTATAATGAAATGACTTCTATTTCTGACTTTCCTCTAACGGTTTCTAATATTGAAGGAGAAAGTACAGCCATCGGTGTAGTCAGAATGTATGTTGACGGCGATCCATTTATGGATGCATCAGGCGACCCTTATGTATGGGTTGTAGAATTTGAAGCAGTGGAGGAATAGCTTGAAGGGTAAGATAATCAAAGGTATAGCAGGTTTCTACTATGTTCATGTGCCTATAGAGGACGAAATTTTTGAATGCAAAGCGAAGGGAATCTTTCGCAAGCATGATATAAAGCCACTTGTTGGTGATGATGTAGAGATTGATACCAAGGATCAGCCTAAAGGTAAAGGCACCATTACCCTCATCCTTCCAAGAAAGAATGATATTATCAGGCCTGCTGTCGCAAACGTGGATCAAGCCATGGTTATATTTGCGGCGGCTGAGCCTGCTCCTAATTTAAACCTTTTGGATCGTTTTCTGATTACCATGCAAAGACAGAAGGTTCATACAATCATATGCTTTAATAAAAAGGAAATAGTTAATCAAAAAGAAATGGGTCTATTAATAGATACCTATATGCGTAGTGGGTATGAGGTTATCAGCATCAGCGTGTTGCAGGAGGATGGTATACCTATAATACGTGGATGCCTTAAAGGTAAGACTACTGTACTTGCTGGCCCATCAGGTGTCGGTAAATCCTCTTTGATTAATATAATAAATCCTAATGCTCAGATGGAGATAGGTGAAGTCAGTGAGAAGATTAAAAGAGGAAAGCATACCACAAGACATTCCGAACTGATATATGTAGATGACCATACCTATGTAATGGATACTCCGGGCTTTAGCTCTCTATATATACATGAGATAGAAAAAGAGGAACTCAAGAACTACTTTAATGAATTTAATGAATATGAGGATAAATGCCGATTTATCGGATGCATGCATTTGAATGAGCCTGGATGTGCTGTTAAAGAAGCACTAGATGAGGGCTTAATTAGCAGCATCCGATATGATAATTATAAGGCTTTATATAAAGAACTTAAGGATATTAGAAAATACTAGGACAGAGATGGAGATAAGGATTATGATAACACTAGCACCATCAATCTTGGCAGCTGATTTTAATGTATTAGGAAAACAAATTAATAAGATAGAGGGTTCGGGAGTAAAGTACTTGCATATTGACGTCATGGATGGAAACTATGTGCCCGGTATCAGCTTCGGTACTCCGGTGATAAAATCAATCCGAAATAATACCAAGCTTATTTTTGATGTGCATCTTATGGTAGAGGAACCCATAAGAATGCTGAAGGATTTCAAAGATGCTGGAGCGGATATAATTACAGTTCATGCCGAGGCATGTTCCGACCTTACTGGCACAGTAGATAAAATTAAGGCCATGGGACTAAAAGCAGGTGTATCTTTAAATCCCGAGACCAGTCTCGATAAGCTGGACCCTGTAATAGAGAATATTGATATGGTCCTTATTATGAGCGTTAACCCCGGTGCGGGTGGACAACCATTTATTCACAGCAGTTTACAAAAGATTAAGGATTTAAGAAAAAAAGCAAATAGAATAGGTGTTACTATAGACATAGAGGTGGACGGAGGTATAAGACATAGTAATGTCATGGATGTACTGAAGGCGGGCGCAAATGTTATAGTAGCTGGAACCAGTGTATTTGGAGGAAATATTTTGGACAATATCGATAGATATAATAAGTTATTCCTTCAATATGAAGATACTGTTTAGTGGAAAAGAGGTTGTAAGTGTATAAATCAACCGAAGTAAATGATATAAGGATATTAATTATTACCGGAGGACATATTGATGAGGAATTTCTTAGATCCTTACTGGATAAGGAAATGTATTCATTAATTATTGCCGTGGATAGGGGATTACTTATGGCCGACAGAGCAAATGTACAGCCGGATTATATAGTTGGTGATTTTGACTCTGTCCCTATGAATTTATTAAATGAATACAAGACCAAAGGGATTCCAATTGAGACATTTCCAAGGATGAAGGACAAGACTGATACGCATATAGCGCTTGAAATGGCTCTTACACATAATCCATTGTTAATAGATCTGGTCGGTGCAACCGGAAGCAGGATGGACCATACTATTTCCAATATGGATTTACTATTGCTAGCACTGGACCAGGGTATATGTGCTAGGATATTGGATACCAACAACAAAATTTATCTTATGCGAGATAGCTTTGTTATTAATAGGAATAATCAGCATGGTGATTTCATATCACTTCTTCCATTCTCGTTTCGAGTCAAGGGACTGAAGCTAAATGGATTTAAATATCCCCTTAATGGCATAACATTAACTGCAGGAAGCAGCTTAGGAATAAGTAATGAGCTTATCTCTGAGGAGGGACGAGTTGAATTTGATGAAGGCATCCTTGCAGTTTTTGAAACCAAGGATTAAAATTTAAAAAAGTAATCATATAGGGAAGGAAATTATAATATGAAGCTGGGAATAGTAGGCTTGCCCAATGTGGGTAAAAGCACTCTTTTTAATTCGTTAACTAAGGCGGGGGCTGAATCAGCCAATTATCCGTTCTGTACAATAGATCCTAATATAGGTATTGTAACCGTGCCTGATGAACGACTTAAGGTACTTGGAAATCTATATAACTCGGAAAAGGTAGTTCCTGCAATTATAGAGTTTGTGGATATTGCAGGGCTTGTGAAAGGGGCTTCAAAGGGAGAGGGCTTGGGTAACCAATTTCTATCCAATATACGAGAAGTTGACGCTATCGTCCATGTAGTACGTTGCTTTGAGGACACCAATGTAATTCATGTTGAAGGCTCTGTAGATCCCGAAAGGGATATTGAGATCATTAATTTGGAGCTTATATTCTCTGACCTTGAAATTATCGAACGAAGAATCAGTAAGGCTGCAAAGGGCGCAAAAAACGATAAGGAACAGGCAAAGGAACTGGAAGTACTTGAGGACCTGAAAGCTCATCTAGAAGATGGCAAGATGGCTAAGAGCTTCGAGGCAGATGAAGAGATTACAAAGCTTATAGCGACCTTTAACCTTCTTACTGCAAAGCCTGTTATTTATGCGGCTAATGTAAAGGAAGATGATCTTATGGACGACGGAGGAAATAATGACTATGTAAAAGTAGTTGAAAGGCTCGCTATAAATGAAAATTCTGAGGTGTTTGTTATCTCGGCAAGAATTGAGCAGGAGATTGCCGAACTGGATGATGATGAGAAGAAAATGTTTCTTGAGGAGCTCGGCATATCAGAATCCGGACTTGAGAAATTAATTAAAGCCAGCTATCGTATACTTGGTCTTATGAGCTTTTTAACCGCAGGACCTAAAGAGACAAAGGCGTGGACAATAAAAATGGGAACTAAAGCGCCGCAAGCCGCAGGTAAGATTCATTCAGATTTTGAAAGAGGCTTTATACGTGCCGAGATAGTGAATTATGACAATCTGGTACAATGTGGCAATTACAATGCAGCCAAAGAAAAGGGACTAGTACGATTAGAGGGTAAGGAATATGTGGTCCGTGATGGGGATGTAATCCTCTTTAGATTCAACGTGTAATTAGCGGGTTAGTCCAAGGGTAGCTTTCGAGCTACTAACCCGCGATAAAATAATAAAAACGAGGTGATTACGAATGAAGATACTACTAAGCAGTGAGGCATTAACAAATATAAATTTTCCTAATATAGGAATAGAATTAAAAAACATTCCATCTGGTATTGATGTTTTTGGCTTTAAGATCACTTTTTATGGAATTCTAATTGGCCTTGGCATGCTCCTTGGCTGGCTGATAGTAGAACGGATGGCTAAGAAGACTGGACAGAGTACGGAGTTGTATCTGGATTTTGCTCTTGTTGCTATAATTGTATCAGTTATTTTCACCAGGTTAGGCTATGTACTTTTTGCATTGGATGAATTCGTAGATAACCCATTGGAAATATTTAATTTTAGAAGCGGCGGTCTGATGATATACGGTGGCATATTCGGAGGAATACTCAGTGCAGTGGTATTTACTAAAATTAAAAAATACTCCTTCTGGCTATTGGCAGATACAGGAGCTATAGGACTTGTAACGGGTCAAATAATTGGTCGCTGGGGGAATTTCTTTAATAGAGAGGTGTTTGGAAAATATACCAATGGTCTTTTTGCCATGCAGTTGAATGTTAATGATGTATCATATGACTTTAGTACATCAAATATTAGCTCATTGCAGACCAAATATGAGGGCAAGCAGGCTACATTTGACCGTATAATGGAATTAAGGGACAATATAGCAGTAGTGGATGGCATAGAATATATCCAGGTTCATCCCACCTTCCTATATGAATCATTATGGAATCTTGCTTTGTTAATATTTCTTATAATATATACAAAGCATAAGAAGTTTGACGGAGAAGTAATTCTCTTATATCTGGCGGGGTATGGACTTGGTCGTATATGGATCGAGGGCATAAGAATAGACCAGTTATTTCTATGGGGCACATCAATTCCCATATCACAGCTTATATCACTCCTACTAATCGTCGTATCACTTGGAATAATAATATTAAAACGAATGAAATTGGCAAAAAACAAATAATACTATAAAACCGCAAATTATCTTACAATTCGGGACTAATTTCCTATATTATATTTTTTGGTCTATATCTTGACATATTTTGTTCGATATTTAAAAATAACAACAATATCTTGTAAACCAAAAAGGATAAAAGCACAGAATACCTAGTAAAAGTGGGTATTCTGTGCTTTTATTTTTGTGATTTGGTACTTGATTAATTCCCACTTATATAATAAAATAGACTCATAAGTGGAGAGAAGTGGTGCGAAGTGGTGGGAATGACCATCAAAGTGGTACAGGCTTCATAAATGAAAAGTGGGTGCTGTCTATGTTTATGGGCGAATTTATCCATACCGTTGATGCAAAGGGAAGAATTATAATACCATCGAAGTTCAGAGAAGACCTAGGAGAAGAGTTTGTTATTACACTCGGTCTCGACGGATGTTTATTCGCATACCCAAATTCAGAATGGCAGGTATTCGTGGACAAGCTTAAGACTCTTCCGGGTACAAAAGAAGCTAGACAATTACAACGTTACTTTATGGCTGGAGCAGCTGCATGTCAGACAGACAAACAGGGAAGAATACTAATACCTGCTAGACTAAGAGAAAATGCGGTTCTGGATAAGGACATTGTGTTTGTCGGTGTACTAAACAAAATTGAGATATGGAATAAGGAACGATGGGAAAACAATAATTATTTTGATGATGTGGACTCCATAGCGGAGCATATGTCACAGTACGGCATCAACTTCTAAAGGACATTCCAGATAAGGAGCCTTATATGGCATTTGAACACAAATCAGTACTTCTTGATGAAGTAATAGAAAACATGAATATTGATCCAAACGGCATTTACGTAGACGGAACCATAGGTGGAGGGGGCCATTCCTTTCATATTGCATATAGGCTTACCACCGGAGCATTAATCGGACTGGATCAGGATGAAGCAGCCATAAAGGCTGCCGGTCTACGATTAGATGGATTTAAGGATAAAGTAAGGATAATAAGAAGTAACTATAGTGAGATAAAAAACGTACTTAACAGTATACAGATTGATAAAGTGAACGGAATTCTTCTTGATTTGGGAGTGTCCTCCTATCAGTTGGATACACCGCAGCGGGGCTTTTCATATCGTGATGATGCACCTCTCGATATGAGGATGGACAAGAGGAATGATAAAACTGCAAAAGATATAATAAACGACTATAGCGAGATGGAGCTATATAGGGTTATTAGAAATTACGGAGAAGATAAATTCGCAAAGAATATAGCAAAGCATATTGTTCGAGCAAGATTGGACAAACCTATAGAGACTACCTTTCAGCTAAATGAAATAATAAAGGCTGCCATACCGGCAAAGGTACGGGCGGTAGGAGGACATCCCTCGAAAAGGACATTTCAAGCACTTAGAATAGAGCTTAATCATGAGCTGGATGTACTTAAGGATACTCTGGAAGATATGATTGATCTGCTTTTGCCAGGAGGAAGACTTTTAATTATAACCTTTCATTCACTGGAGGACAGGATAGTAAAGGACTTCTTTAAAGTAAATGAAAATCCATGTACATGCCCATCAAATTTCCCAGTGTGTGTATGTGGCAAGAAACCTAAGGGAAGAATGATTACAAGGAAACCTATTTTGCCAAAGGAAGAGGAACTAGAGGATAACAAAAGGTCAAAAAGTGCAAAGATGAGAGTATTTGAAAGAACATAAGAGGAAAAAAAGACATCAATAGTGCGGTAG
>CAZDWP010000027.1:0-13192 GCA_964508985.1 uncultured Herbinix sp.
CTTTTTGGTTATTTACAAAGATCCGGTAGATAATCCGGATTAACAGCATAGAAGTTCTTAGAATCTAGCTCATCTTGCACAATTCGAAGTGCTTCACCAAAGGGTACAGATGACAGTGGACATGATTGATTCCGAATATGATTTAGAAGTCATCTTTGAAAATGGAACTAAGAAGGAGTATTATTTTAGGGTTAGGATAAAATCGAAAAATGATCTTTAATAAATGTTGACAATACATATAGCATATATTCATATATTAATATGGTATTTATTTTTATTATTTGACATATATATCCTCTTAAGATATAATATCATTGTAACTTGAGTTAAAATATAAAATTATTTAGATAACTAGGTGGTAAATATGAGGAAATTTATATGTATAGTTATGGTCACTATATTGTTTGTATCGATTGGTGCCTTACCGGTATACGCTTCTAACTCCAACCATGATTCATATGCATTCTCATATGTTAATCAAAACGGAGAACTAGTTACCACACATGTTGATAAAAGCAATAATATTGCAACCTCAAGAGTCTATATTAATGGTATACTTGCTCAAAAGTCAACAGCAGATGCCTCAAGTAAAACTATACTTACCGAAATCTATGACCAAAAAACTATACTATTAAAATCAACTTCTGAAAATCATATTACTAGCGGATTTATTAACACAACTATACATAAGCCAGTCTCAACTAAAAAAATTACAATAAAGCAGAAAGCGGTGACACTTGCATCAATATATGATGAACCTGTTTTAAATGATGGCCTTTCTCCCTCTGTATATGGTGACGGATATTATTTACTCGGTTCAACAGCAGGGCCTTGGCATGCACCTGATATTTATGCCTATCTATTTAGAAAATATACTATGTCATATATTGGAGAGACAAGTACATATGTTTTTGGATTTGGTGACACATTAAGTGCAATAACAGCATATCTATCATTAATAATGCCAGGTAGTCTGGTTTTTGCCGCTATAGGCGTTACTGTTTTTACTGCTAGCCAAATAGTAGCATATACACAGAGTATTAAATTAGCAACATATAATTTTCACTATGATTATAGGGTCAGAATTTATGGATCAATTTATTTTGATACCTTCAGAGGTAAGTTATATTGGCAAATTGCCAATATTGCTACTGGAGTATCTAAGTGGGAATATAAGGGTTTTAATTATGGATTTAGCCCTAATAATGGAGAAATGATAGAGGAAGCATTCTATAATTATTTTAATTAAATAGAAATATATAGAATAAGTGAACATTGTATAACAAATTTATCTATTAATAAAAATTACAATTTCGTGGAGGATATATATTGAATAAAACAAAGCTAATATTAATGGCTACTTCTCCCATTTTGATAGGTTATATGCTTAATTACTTATTACGATTTATACCTTTTCTTATTTATATTGCTCCTTTTCTAATGATTGCATATTGGTTTTGGGTAGGTATGAAATTTGCAAAGATTGTCAAGAAGCCTATTATAGCAATTTCACTTGCCAATTGTATTGGAATAATATCAATTTTATTATTTTATTGGCAGTTCGTCATCTTACAAGCTAGTGAAAGAAATTCAGCTATAGCAAGCTTTTCTCAAATGTTTACTACTTTATTAGATAATATCTCAGCACCAATTCGATTATTATCTGAGCTACCTCATGAAATAACTCGGGTTACCACTTTAGCAATGCAAACTTTTGAAATAGTACTAATGTTAATTGTGTTTTCTTGTGGATATTTTTATAAGAAATATAAGCCCAAAAGCTAATGCCTTTGGGCTTATTAATTATTTTTTTAAATCAGCCAAGAAATCCGGATTAACAGCATAGAAGTTCTTTGAATCAAGTTCATCTTGAACTATTCGGAGGGCTTCACCAAATCTCTGGAAATGGTTGATTTCTCTCTGTCTTAAGAATTTGATTGGATCACATACCTCCTGGTCGTGAACCAGACGAAGAATATTATCATAGGTCGTTCTGGCTTTCTGCTCTGCTGCCATATCCTCTACGAGATCGGTAATAGGGTCACCCTTACTTTGGAAGAATGTAGCTGTAAAAGGTATACCCCCGGCAGACTGAGGCCATAAGCCTAGGGTATGGTCTACATAATATTTCTCAAATCCACTATCCATAATTTCTTGAGGTGTTATATCCTTCGTGAGCTGATGGACAATAGCAGAAACCATTTCCATATGAGCCAATTCTTCTGTACCTATATCAGTTAATACTCCTGCAACCTTTCTATTCTTCGTAGAGTAGCGCTGAGACAGGTAACGCATAGAAGCAGCAAGCTCACCGTCGGGGCCGCCAAATTGACTTATTATAACCTGCGCCAGCCTAGGGTTACGACATGTTATATTTACAGGATGTTGTAATCTTTTCTCATAACTCCACATACACTAGCACCTACCTTCCCATGGCCAGGGCTCATCTACCCAAGTCCACCTGTTCTTAACATCAACATCATAGCTGTATATAGGTCCGTAACACTTAGTATACTCTTCCATAGCTTCTTTCCTAACTCTACTTACCTTCTCCCAGTAGTCCAGTGCTTCCTGGTCTGTAGGATGAGTATCAAGGTAAATTCTCAAATCGTCCATAACGAAGCTGGTTGCAGTAATACATGCGAATAATTTATCTTTACTATTTACATTCATTCTACTAACAACCCCTTCCATACCAATCATATTGTAATTCCTTAAATAAAGTTCCGTTTGCTAATGCAGCAAACTCATTTTCGTACAGATCCCTAAAGCACTGCCAAGGGACATAACACATACCTATGGGAAAGCGTTCAGGCTTGAAATCATCCTCACAATAGCTCCTGCTCTTTTCACACCCACAATCTTTTCCTACGATATCATCACATACCGGTTGTGCCGGCCTATATGGCGCGACATATCTACCGCGCCCGGTATTGCCGCGATACATCCGTCTATCCATCAAAAAATGCTCCTTTCAATATTTGTCGGCGGCTAAATAAACTCTTTTGTTCTATACATCTTATGAGACAAGGACATTTCTGTGCCTGTTTATTAGTCAAAAGAATTCGAAGAATTATTAGGGTGCAAATTATTGACAATATAGCTGATTTCATATAATATTTAATTAGTGATTTAATATAGACAGACTAAAGGGCAAGGAGAAAGAAATAGTATGTATCATTTCATTATCAATCCAAAATCAAGCTCAGGCAAGGGCATTCGTCATTGGTGGACAGTAAAAAATGAGCTAGATAGCCAAAACATAACATATACTGCAGAATTTACCAAGCAAGAAGGACATGCTATAAAGCTTGCCGAGAAAATCTGTCAGGACACTGAAGGCGTAAAGAACATAGTTGTCCTGGGCGGCGACGGAACATTAAATGAAGTTATTAACGGTATAGGTAGTTATGAAGATGTAATACTGGGATATATCCCCTCAGGCTCCAGTAATGATTTGGCAAGAAGCCTTAAGATACCAAAAAACCCACTTAAGTCTTTATCAAACGTATTAAAGCCTAATAAATTTATTTATCTTGATTACGGGGAAATAGCCTTTGAAGATAACGATATTAAACCCCGAAAATTCGGATGCTCAAGCGGGATAGGATATGATGCGGGAGTATGTGAAGAGGTGCAAAGATCTTTACTAAAGAAGAAATTAAATGGTTTTGGTGCAGGCAAATTTATTTATCTGGCAATTGCCATTAAGCAGCTTTTTAGCATTAAGCTTCAGGATGCTACCGTTATTGTAGATAAGATTAAAACAGAAAAATATGAAAAGGTTCTTGTTGTATCAAATATGATACATAAGTTTCAGGGGGGAGGACTTAAAATGGCTCCAGATGCTGATCCTACAGATGGTAAGCTTAGCATTTGCCTTGTCCATGGCCATTCCAGAGCTTTTCTGATGCTCATATTCCCCACTATTTTATTTGGTAAGCATATTCACTTTAAAGGTGTTGAGACTTTTAATTGTTCCAGTATAGAAATTATGCTAGACAGCAAATTTGCTGTCCATACGGACGGAGAAGTTCCTGCCTTTAGTTCACATATAAAAGTCTCTTGCATTCCCGGAAAAATACGAATGATATTATAATGAAAGCAGGTGTAACCATGCGTAGGCGCTCTCACATGGAGATGTCATCCATGATTGTATTCTTAAGTATTATTAGTATATTGGTTCAATTTACTGCTTATTACTTCATTGGCTCTTCATACTTGATCCTTGGCATAAGCACCATAATAGTTATCATATGTGTACATATTCTTTTGGAACAATCCCTGACTTATGAGTCCTGCACTGTATACACTATACTGCTATTATTTATATCTATAATTATTACCTTATTAACTTATCTAGGAACAGAGGCTAATTTGCTTCCCTTCACCAGTACCCTATTCGGCATTATTATCATAAATTGGTTGGTTCCAATACTACATTGCTTTATTAGAAGTATGTTTGAGTACGGTAGCCGAATCGAGAAATTCAATGCCTTTTATAGAAATGTAAGTATTATTTTCGTTTTATTTTATATCGGATTAATTTTATACATTTCATTTGCAGATGTTTCAGTTCCCTTACTATCTCGCGTAAGAACTAATCATCAAAATTTTACTCCTTTCTGGTGGGTTGCTACACAGATAGAGGACTATATAAATGAAATGATACCGCTTAGTGATATTATTTCATATTTGTTTAGTAGGATATTAACGTATATTCCATACGGCTTTTTCGCTATCTTAGTATTGCGTAATAAATCAAAATTAGTAAGACTTTTATTCCTGCTCTTACTTCCGATCGCAATAGAATTATTCCAATATTTCACCTTCCCTAGCAGATGCGATATTGATGATGTGATTTATGCCTTTATCGGAGGCTCACTAGGTGGATTATGGTTTCATATTACCAACACTGTCTATCGTGCTGTTTCAGGTAAGGATTTCTTAACCAAGGATGCTGATTATATATATTCTAATAGTACATTGCATTTTTAATGGCCATTATTATGACTCCCCTTCCAGAAATCCATGACCATGGTAGACATCGAGTCCAGATTTACAGGTTCAAAAGGAAACCACTCCTTGGGAAATAGTTGATAATACTGAGTTTGAAGAAATCTCTCATCCAATAATAGAATTGCACCACGGTCCTCATTCGTTCGGATAACTCGTCCGGCTGATTGTAGGACCTTGTTCATTCCCTGATAAAGATAGGAATAATCAAAACCATTATTATTCTTGGCATCAAAATATCCGCGAAACAGCTCTCTTTCATTACATACCATCGGTAGACCTGTTCCTACTACGACAGCCCCTATCAGTCTGCTACTTTTTAGATCTATCCCTTCACTAAATATTCCTCCCATCACACAAAATGCGACTCTTGATGACTCAGGCTCTTCCACAAACTCTTCAAGGAATAATTCCCTTTCCTCCTCGGTCATATTACTATTTTGCATAACTAAGCCTCTGATTTCACCCTCAGCAAGATCATAAATTGATTGCATCATTTGATATGAAGGAAAGAATACCAGGTAATTTCCAGTTCTAAGTCTAGTAAACTCCTTTATATATTCCAGTATTTTATCATATTCTCTTTTATTTCTGCGAGTATATTTCGTGCTGACATCGGAAGCAACCATAATCAGCCTGTTCTCTTTGCCGAAGGATGATGGTGCATATACCGCGTAATCTTCCTTTTTACCACCCAGCTGTTCCTTATAATAATTTATGGGAAGTAAGGTGGCTGAAAATAACACAGCACTTCTTCCCCTATCGTAGCATTTCATCAAATTTCTTGAAGGGTCCATGCATTGTAGCTTAATTCTAAATCTACCACTCTCATCATAATCCGTATAGATTGTATAATTATCATCAAGTATTTCATATATACCCAGAAAGTGCCTTATATCCAAATAGAGCTTAACTATCTCATCCCTGCCATCATTTCCCCTGTTCTCCTGCAGGTATGCTTCGTACTCAGTCATTAGCCCCATCAGGTGCATATAAAATCCATCAATTTCTTGGGCTAACTCAAACTCATCACATTCCCTTTTAAGCTTGAGAAGGTCCTTATTGCATTGGTCCAGTAGCTTTATAAGCTTGGCATTTCCATCTTTTATGCTTCGCTTTACTATAAGAAAATCATCCTTAAGTAAGATCGCGCTATACATTTCTCTTGCCCTATCCACCAGATTATGTGCCTCATCAATCAAAAACACATAATCTTCTTGCTTATCGTTCATGAAAAATCTTCGAAGATATACATTAGGATCAAAGACATAATTATAATCACATATGATTGCATCTGACCACAGGGTTACATCCAATGACATTTCAAAGGGACAGACATTGTGCTTCTCTGCATAGGATAGAATCAAATCTCTGGATATCTCATTCTCACAGATAAGCAAATCAAATACCGCATCATTTACTCTATCATTATGGCCTTTGGCTCTGGGGCAGGAGATAGGATTACAGTCCGGCTTATCTAGTACGCACACCTTTTCCTTTGCTGTAATGGTGGTTACCTTCATAGAAATACCGTGCTCCAAAAGTAAATGAAAGGTCTCTTCTGCTACTGTTCTTGTAATAGTCTTTGCCGTAAGATAAAATATCTTATTTACAATACCCGTACCCATAGCTTTGACAGTTGGAAATACTGTTGATATAGTTTTCCCTACCCCCGTAGGAGCTTCTATAAACAGTTTTTTCTTTCTAAGAATTGTTTTGTAGACACCGGTAACAAGCTCTTTTTGCCCTTCTCTGTATTCAAAGGGAAAATCTAGATTATTAATCTCATCATCTCTTTTAAGAAGCCATTTCATCTGCCATACAGCCCACTTAGCATATTCATTTATAAGCCTGTCAAACCAATTCTTAAGATAATCTAGAGAAAATACCTCCTCGAAGTATTTAAGACTCTCCGTCTCTAGGTTGCAATATGTCAGCCTTATTCCTATTCGTGAATGCTGATATTTAACCGCATATATATAGGCATAGCACATAGCCTGAGCCCTGTGAACAGATACAGGCTCAGTCAAATGAGTAATGTCCATATATACCCCTTTTATCTCATCAATAGTGATTTCGGGCTTATCTTTTTCCTCCTCTGGAGATATAAGAAAGGAGAAATCATCATCCTCTATCAGGTTGTTGGCAATTATTCCATCTGCCCTGCCATCCACTGTCAAGTCAAAGGATACATCATCATAGTTAATCGGAAGAGTAATACTAAGGGGTACCTCAGCTGTATAGTCAGCCCCCATCTGCTTTTGGAGCTTTCTATGTATGCGTCCTCCGGCATGCATTGCCTCCACCTCATTCTTACCACTACGGGAATTATCAAGGTCTCCCGATCTCATTATAAATTCTACAAGGTTTCGCACGGATATCTTAATTTCTTTATTCATCTTCCTCCTCGTCTGGAGTTCCATTTTCATATTTCTTTGTCCAAATTTGTTTGATAATATTATTGCTAAATATATGTTTTACACTTGCATTTTTTTCCTCAATCTGATACATTCTATGTATATTCCTCTGGTAGTATATAAGAGGTAAATATATTTAAAAGAGAGGTAGTATTATGAGCGAACACAACCATAGCGACAATTGCGGATGCGGACATGATCATGTCCATGATTCAATAACATTATCACTTGATGACGGAACCGATTTGCAATGTATCGTATTAGACATCTTTACGGTGGATGAAAAGGAATACATCGCTCTTCAGCCTACGGAAGGTGAAGAAGATGATAATGTGTTTTTATATCGCTTTATCCAAGAAGACGAGGATGATGAACCTCAGCTATTAAGTATTGACGACGATACTGAGTTCGAGGCTGTGGCTGATGCATTTGAGGAAATTCTTGATGCGCAGGAGTACGATGAGATGTTCGATGAGGACTTCGAAGACTTTGACGATGATGAGAATGAAGATTAATTAATAATTGTTTTATCTGGGTGCTGTAAGACTTCTTACAGCACCCTTTTTTATTGAGTAAACTCTGAAATAAATCGCGATGGAGACATGGCTTTATTATAGTGCTGTTTGGAACTAAATATATAAAGCTGCTTTTTTGCTCTTGTCATCGCTACATAGAATAATCGTCTCTCTTCTTCGATGTTTTCTGGTAGGACAGCCTTCTTATGAGGTGTGATGCCTTCATTGACATCTAGAAGAAATACATCGGAAAACTCCAATCCTTTTGAGCTATGCATTGTCATTATGTTAATTCCATCGAGCTTATCATTTTTGCGGTTCTGAGTCTGCCTCTTAAGCTCTTCTTTATATTGCTCCATATGGCTAAACCAATCTGAAAATGATTTAAATTCCCTTGCGCTTTCATGAATTTCATCTATAACATCAAGAAGCTCCTCAAATTTCATTTTTCGCGAGTTTGCATATTCCTTAAGGAATTCCTCATATCCGATTCCTCTTCTAATATACTGAATGGCGGCAAATGGTGCCATTTTAGCAACCATTGCAAGATCATATTCCAATTGCTCTACTCTTTTTAGCATCCATTCTTTATCCTCATAATAGTCATAAATATCTCTAATATTTACCTCAGGATTATCAAAACATTCCCTACTGATATAACGTGTCGGCCTATTAATAATTCTAAAGAATAATGCTCTATTATTCTCACCCAAGGCAATTCTTATGTAGGAAACAATATCCTGAGTAATCCAATGGTCGTAAATGTTAGGTAGATTGTCTCCTGCAACAAAAGGTATATTGTATTCCATAAGTTTATGAAGGATTGCCCCTGCCCCGAGATTCGTGCGGACTAGTATAGCCATATCGGATAATGATTTTTTCTTGCTGGTTAATCTGAGAATCTCCTCAACAAGACTTTTATTTTGCTCCGCCATAGTCTCAAAATGTCCTATTATGACTTCATTACCACCTTTTATATGGGCTTCAAGTTCCTTCCCATATCGGGTTTTATTGTGAGAAATCAGTTGGCTGGCCAGGTTGATAATATGAATATTAGATCTATAGTTAATATTTAGAAGGATCTTCTTACTGTCCGGGTAATCCACAGGGAAATTCAGCATTATCTCCGGCTTTGCTCCGCGAAAACGATAGATGGACTGATCATCATCCCCTACAATAAATAGATTGTTTAAGGGAGCTGCTAGCATCCTCACTATATCATACTGTAGTATATTAATATCTTGAAACTCATCAACTAATATATACTTATATTTGTTCTGCCACAGCTTTAAAATGTCTGGTCTCTCAGACAGTAGCTCATAGCATAGTAGTAACATATCATCAAAATCAATTCTTTTAGCACTTTTTAGTCTTTTATTATATTCCTTATAGATGCTTCGAAAGACTTCATCCCCACAGCTTAAAGAATAATAGGTGGAAAGCTCGATTCTATTCCCCTTAACCATACTGATTTCAGACAAGAGCTCAGATAAATACTCCTTCTCATCCTCATATTCAAGCTCCATACTAAAGACAATGTCTTTAATGCATATCCGTCTTTCCTCTTCCCTTATGATATTCTCGGGTCTTAAGTTATAGGCATGCCTTAGGATGGTAAAGAAAATACTGTGAAATGTTCCAAAGCTTACGCCTGTCCTACTATCTCCCTTTAATCTAAGAAAACGTTCCTTCATCTCTCTGGCTGCCGCCCGGGTAAATGTAATTACTAGAATGTTCTCTTCAGGGATATTGTATTCCTGAAGTAAATATTTCGTTCGTTCGGTTATTACCAAAGTCTTTCCAGATCCCGGACCTGCTAAAACAAGCATAGGCCCATCCTTGTGACTTACTGCATCTTTCTGTGCCTGGTTCAATTCCATAAATGTTCTTTTATAATCCAATTATATTAGTTAATAATTGGATTACATTACCTCCTTAAGCCTTACTAAGCTTGCGGATAGCAAGCCTAATACGACTAAGGCTTTCTTCCTTACCGAGAATGCTAATAATTTCATAGGCACCTCCCGGTGTTGACTGCTTACCCGATACGGCCGTTCTAACTGGCCACAAGCCTTGGCCATTTTTTATCTGCTTTTCACCGATATAGGACATAATAACGTTCTCGATAGCCGTCTCAGAATAATCCTCAAGAGCTTCGAATCTTGGCAGAAGATCATTTAATACCTCAAGTGAGTTTTCAGAATTGGTCTTCATCTTTTTATGGGTAAACATCGCTACATCATAATCTGTAAGATCATCAAAGAAATCTATCTTTTCACTTATATCACATAGGGTTTCTATTCTGGTCTTTACCAGATTTGCTATCCTTCTATAATCTAGGTCTCTATGAATTGCTTCCTTAATATATGGAAGAGCCATGGTATAGAATTTGTCCTCATCCATCCTCTTAATGTATTCTCCATTCATCCAGCGAAGCTTAATGATATCAAATACAGCAGGAGATTTATTAATATTGCTATAATCGAAATCTCTTATAAGCTCCTCAAGGGACATGATTTCGTTATTGTTCGGTGAGCTCCACCCCAGAAGCGCCACAAAATTTACGATGGCCTCTGATATAAAGCCCTGCTCTAATAGATCCTCATAGGATGAATGACCGCTTCGTTTACTAAGCTTTTTGTGATCCTCATTGGTTATAAGGGGCAGATGCACATATATAGGCTCCTCCCAACCGAAGTCCTCATAAAGTCTTGTATATTTTGGTGTAGAAGATAAATATTCGTTTCCTCTTACCACATGGGTTATCTTCATAAGATGATCGTCAACCACATTTGCAAAATTATAAGTCGGATATCCATCTGACTTAATAAGTATCATGTCATCCAATTCATCATTGTCAACTGTAATATCTCCAAAGATAGCATCATGGAAAGTGGTTGTACCATCCAAAGGTATATTCTGACGGATTACATAAGGAATCCCCTCTGCAAGATTTTTCTCTATCTCCTCCTTGGACAGATGTAGGCAATGCTTATCATATTTAATAATTTCCTTAACCTCTTCTTCATCGTCCTCAGGCACATTTCCCACAGCTTTTTTTAAGGTTGCCAATCGATCCTTCGTACAAAAGCAGTAATATGCTGCTCCCTTTTCTACTAGCATTTTGGCGTACTTCATATAAATACCTAATGCCACCCGTTCGCTTTGAACATAGGGACCATATCCCCCATCTTTATCAGAGCCTTCATCATGGATAAGGCCTGTGCCAGCAAGAGTGCGGTATATAATATCCAAAGCCCCATCAACATATCGCTCTTGATCGGTATCCTCAATTCTTAAAATAAACGTCCCATCCTCATGCTTAGCGATTAAATACTCATATAAGGCGGTTCGTAAATTCCCCACATGCATTTTACCTGTAGGACTCGGTGCAAATCTAGTCCTTATCTTATTCATGTCATACTTCCTCTCTGTTTAGTAATTAAAATCTCTAAATATATCATTGTACCGGTTCATCTCTTCATTAAAACTTTTCTGGAATATATCCTGAAATACCGGATTTCTTAGAAGCGATATGATTATTAAAGTAAATATCAATATAAGTGCTATCATAATAATCATGAAGGTCAAGGTGGCCCGTGCCCAATTTTTCTTGCTTTCTGGAGTATCACTGCTTGTAGACCATATTATTAGCATAACAAGAAATACTATCCATCCCACTACGGGGATGAGCATAATAAAGTATGTACCTAACCAGTTTAAGTAAGAAACCTGTTTTTTATTACCGTTTATCTCTATAGCTTGAGCCGGCACAGCTGGTGCTGTCGGAACGGATGCATTTCCTGTTCCGCTTTGATATGAATAGTTATTAGTTGGAGTGGGTTCGGATTCATGAACATCACCCTTACGTAATGAAAATCCACAGTATTCACAAAAATTAGCATTCTGGTTTTGATTATCTCTTCCACAGGAATTACATACCATAACGTTCACCTCTTCACATATTTTTACTCATTATACCACATCTATATCAAAAATCAATTGCTCTACTAGTACAAAAAAAGTGCCAAAAGCCTCTATAATTACCAAATACTGTTAAAGGACTTTTGACACTTAACTTATTTTTTTAGTTTTCTGTTCTCATAGCTTCTATAGCACTAATCTTTGTTGCACGTCTTGCAGGAAAATATCCTGAAAGAAGGCCAACTACTATAGATATGGTAAGTCCTAAAAGCGGTAGATATATCGGTATAATAGAATAGGTGGCTTGCGATACATCTCCCATAGGCTGACCTCCGGTCATTAGCGCTCCGAATAGAGGCTGGCCATATTTATTAATCAGATAAGACGTCAGATAACCAAGACCAACTCCTACAGTTCCTCCCAATAACCCAATCATTCCTGCCTCGAAGAGAAATAATAGCCTGATATCCTTAATCACACATCCAAGTACCTTCATGACGCCAATTTCCTTTGTTCTTTCATAGATTGACATAACCATGGTATTGGCTATACTAATGGCAGATACGAACATGGATACCGCACCTAGGAAGAAGAATATTAGTTGTAAGGTTTTTGAGGCTTCTATCGTAGGCTTTAGATACTGTAGTAAGCTCTCTGATTGAAAGCCCAGCTCCTTAATCTTATCCTGAACCTCTTCAACATTGTCGATATTATCCACATTAAGCTTAATTTGCTGATATTCGTCTAGCACCTTCACAGCTTTTTTCCTATCCTCTAAGGTCAATGTATTGCAGTACTGTAGATAAATTTTCTCAAAATAGTCTAAATCCATGTATACATTGTAATCAAATTCGGATTTTGTCTCCTCCATCTTGGCTATATTCGTGAGAGGTGCTGAGAATTCTCTTTTCCTCTCATTTTTCTGATATTGCCAGCTATTGAATTTAAAAACGACTTTCTCCTTTTGAAGGTCTACCTGCTTAGTGCCTCTATAATTTTGGTCATAAAATTCCCATGGCATATAAAAGCCAAAGATAAATGTGCTGTTATCCTCCTCGGTGGGATATTCGCCATAGGTTAGTTCGGGAAATTCAAAATCTTCGAATGAAGCCATATCCATAGCCATAATACTAACTCCGCTACGATACTTTCCGGACCAGAGCTCTCCCTCACCTCTTACTACAGGCGAAACTGCCCTGACATGATCTATTAGTTTGATTTTCTCAAGTAAGTCCTTATCAAGCTTCTGCTCGTTATTGCCGGCAAAATTGCCATCCTCATCAAAAATCATTCCATATGTATTCACGGTTATAGTAGTAA
>CAZDWP010000027.1:13202-14180 GCA_964508985.1 uncultured Herbinix sp.
CTCAAAGCTTCTATCCATTCCATGACCTATGGATATTGTTATAATAATGAACAAGCAGCCTATAACAACACCAAGCACTGTCAGTATAGTTCGTATCTTCCTCCTGAACAGGCTTCTTAAGCCCATTTTGAGCAAATCACTAATCTTCATAAAGATCAATTCCTTTTTTAATTTTCAACTTAGCCAATAATGCACCAAGAGCTATGCTTACTACAAATACTGCAGCTGATATTCCTATAACAGACGGCCAAGAAGAAAGAAAAGGATCCTTTACCTCCGCCATGCCCATCTCCATGCCCGGCTCCATGCCTGGTTCCATATATCCCTCATCAAATAATCCTGGATCTATATACTCCTCATCAACAACAACTACCTCTTCAGTTGTAATAACTTTATTTCTTTCAATCATAATTCTTCTATCCTCCATTCCTTTTACCAAAATCAGGACTCTTAATACATTTCATCTTCTTTTTTACGAAGCTTGTTTTTATATATGTTAATAATAACTTTTCTAGAAATAAGTAAAAATACTATAAATATTGCAACCTGTATAACTATAAACAACCATGTAGGAAGTATTGCCTTCTTGGGTTCAGGGACTGAAGGGTTAAATACATCCATTCCGCCATCACCGTTCATGCCCGGATCCCATATTTGTTCTCCCATTACAGATGTTTCAAATTCCTTGGTGTAAACCTGCTCTTCACCGTTGCTGTCTTCATAAGTTATCTTTACGACTCCATATGCCATTCCCTCTACATTGGGAATTGCTTCCATCTCCCCATACGCATTACCACCTGCCGGTACGTTACCCAAAAAGTACATCGAGCCACCACTACTCGTGAAGTCTCCTTCAATTGTCGCAATCACATTATTTAATGCGGATTTTCCCATGTTATAGAATTCAAATGATATGGATGCGGGATTACCTACCGTTACGCCCATATCCCAAGAATATACATTAACATAATCCACTAC
>CAZDWP010000028.1:0-2985 GCA_964508985.1 uncultured Herbinix sp.
ATTAACAGGGACGAGATTTTTTCATCTCTTGCTCTATAAAATTTACTAAAAAAAATTTGTAAAATATAACAGTATAAATTTTTATGAATAACTACAATATATATTTAGGAGGTTGTTCATATGAAGAGAATATTTCTTGTTTTATTCGTTCTTACACTTCTTATATCTATATCATCCTGTGATAGTTCTAAGGATGATACAAATGATAAGAAAGTTTCGGATGATTCGAATCAAATAGAAGATAATACTAGTGAAGATGGAGAAAAGAAAGAAGGAGAGGACGGAGAAGAGAGTGAAAACAAAGATATTACTATCGATGAGCAAGTCATCTATGAAGGTAATGATATTATAGTTACCGCTACTGGTTTTGATAGCAATGACCTTTTTGGTCCTTCGATTTCTGTTCTTATAGAGAACAATTCTGATAAAAACATTACTGTACAGTCAAGAAACAGTTCGGTTAATGGACTAATGATTGATACAATGTTTTCAGCTGATGTATCGGCTGGGAAAAAGGCAAATGATGCTATTACATTTTCTTCAAGTGAGCTTGAAGTCTCAGGAATTACTACGATTAAGGATATTGAATTATCACTTCATATCATTGAAACCGAATCATGGGATACTATTATAGATACTGATACAAGAGTTCTTAACACTACTGCGGATGCTTCTTTTGTGCAGGAATATGATACTTCAGGATCTGTAGTTTATGACAGTGATGATATAAAAATTTTTGTTAAGAAACTCAATAGTTCCGAAAGTTTCTGGGGCTCAGATCTATATTTGTTTATTGAAAATAACCGACCTGAAGATATTACTGTTCAAGCAAGAGATGTTTCTATTAATGGATTTATGGTGGATCCAATATTCTCTTCTGATATTTCAGCCGGGAAAAAAGCATTTGATACGATTACATTTATGGAGTCTGATTTAACTGAGAACAATATAACTGATATCACAGATATTGAGCTTAAATTTCATATTATTAATCTTAATACTTGGGATACCATAATAGATACTGATACTGTAAAAATCTCATTTGACTAATAGCCTATAATAAACAGTTATATAAAAGCAGCTTTTAATGCATTTGTGGATATAGAATACATCTGCTACATCTGCGTTAACAAGAGAACATCTATCTTTATGGTAATGCACATAAGAAGATGCTCTCTTGTCTTTAAATATAAGGGATTTTGTATGATTTGCACTCCGTTAATATGACAATAAAAAATCCCTCTAAGTATCTTATAAAATACATTTAGAGGGAATGGTTATTATACATAAATTCATTGAAAATCTGTAATTTATGAGAAACTTAGCATCCAGCAGTTCTCTTTTCGATATTGACTGGGACTACAGCCGCTTATTTTCTTGAAGGTGCGACTAAAATGTGAGCTATCATCAAAGCCTACCCGATAGCCGACTTCATTTACAGGAATTCCTGTATCCCTAAGCATCATTGCTGAAACTTCAATTCTAAGCTTAATAAGATAGGAAATCACACTTTCACCGGTAGCTTTACGAAACATATCATTAATTGTTGTCCTGTTTAGGTTGAAACGCTTCACTATGGTGCTGAGGGTTATTCTTCATAGTGTATTCTCCCCATATCTATTATAAAGTGCAAGCGTAGATTGGACTCGGGATACTATGAAATAACAAAAACACAAGCCTATAAGTTTGCATAATATTCATAGCTTCTTTTTATTATACTTTTAAAATCATAGTTCTCAACTATATCTTCTTTTGTAATTATATTGTTATTAATCGCCTTATCCACATATGGTGTAGGCATTATAGCAAAGAAAGTTGAATTGCCATATATATATCGATAAATGGATATAGCTTTTTTTTCATATAGATTCTTAAGCATATTATATAGCTCATATTCCATTATAGAGCTGTAGGTGTCTTGGTTTTCTACATAATATTTTATTTCAATATGTTTAAAGGGTGTTTTTTTCTTAATTGTAGCTTCCATGTTGGATTTTGCATAATTTTCGATATTTTCTTGTACATCATCTTCAACTCGCTGTATATATAGGTTCCCATCCATTTTAATGCTTAAGATATCATCCAAGGTTATATGCTCATCAGGTACATTACACATAGCAAAATCAAAACTATGGCCCACGGTAAGCAGTGTAACCTTTCTTTTATTAAGCTTAATTGTGTTGAGTAGGGGAGACATGTCCTTATCATTTGACATAATGATGAACTCGTCAATATTTTCGTTGATATACATGTCGTTTAGGGCATCTATTGTGATTTGTAGGTCCGCATAGTTCTTGCCTCTGTTGGAGGTATGAACTGTATTAACGCCATATTCCTGCAACCTGGTCTGATGGCGGGACTCCATCAAATCCTTGTTGTCAAAATTGCAATATGCAATAATCTTTACAATCCTTAGGTTTTTGCCTTTGCACCATTTCTGTATCTTTTCAAAGAATCCCAGGCGAAGTAAGTTCTTGTTCTGTCCTAATAATGTCTTATACACATTCTCGTAATCAATATAAATAGCCACATTGTATAGTTTATTATCCATAAGCCTCTCCTTTTCAATAATCTAGTAATATTATATATCATTTTACGACAAATTTACAGTAGCAAGAAAAGTGAGATTTGCGTAAATTACTCTTTACTGCAGATATTTTGTAATATGTTGTTAAATTATTCAAGTAATGCAATAATAGCGAATGCTCTCATAGAAAATTAAAGCAGTGTTATTTGATTAAATTTCCCTAGAGGGATTTCCCATCAAGATGTAGTTGATATTAAGAAAAAGTCTTTCACAAAAAAGAGTGGCTTGGGCATTCCTGATATTTGTGATGTTTATGTGCAAATAGCTAGATAACTGAAAAGAGAGGGTTATAAAGGGGCCTATTTTTTATTTTCCTCTTGTAATTTAATAATGTTTATATTAAAATTGATAAATAGCAAGTCAAAAGATTTGCTATTTATCTTTGTTAACATAAGAGT
>CAZDWP010000028.1:3085-14134 GCA_964508985.1 uncultured Herbinix sp.
AATTGATAAATAGCAAGTCAAAAGATTTGCTATTTATCTTTGTTAACATAAGAGTGACTTGCAAAGCATGGCACTTGATGTTTGCTTCCCTGGCTCAGTTGGTAGAGCGACGCATTCGTAATGCGTAGGTCGTGGGTTCGAGTCCCATGGGGAGCTTGGAGAGGCTGTTTAAAAAGAAACAGCCTCTTTTTTGTTTGTCTAATTTCTACAATTTAATTGATAAATAAGGAAATGATTCATAATAATATGTTCGTTTTGCCCTAATCATATAATATGTGCTCAAAAAAACGCACAAAATTGTCTCAAAATGGGACATGGTTTTATCTAAAATGTTATAATAAACTTTCTGAAGTAGATTATAATAACATCATAGTCAAAGGAGATGTAGATGAATTCATACATTTTTGAAACGATAGAACACTATAAAGAAAATCCGGCTAAGATTATTATTACATCCATCGACCACTCGGATTATCATTGGCACTATGATTATGAATTAATCATGGTCATTAAAGGTGAGCTTATTTTATCTGTTTTAGCCGAATCCTATGTACTGAAGGAAGGAGATATAGCATTAGTCAATAGTAAGGAGATTCATGGATACAGATACAGTAATGTGGAAAACATATGCCTAATCGTACAGATTAAGAATGAATTTTTCGACATAAAGGATGACAAGAACCAATCCTACTATTTTTATCTAAACAGTGCAAAGGAGACTGTAAAGCCTAGAATACCCTATGAGCATTTTCGAAAGCTACTTGCAAGAATAGGCATTGAATCAGGCGACATGAAGCAGACAAGTAACCTTCGTATCAAGGGAATGGTCTATATGCTTATATCAGATCTTTTTGATTATATTCCATACGACATTCTACAATATGCCAATGAGGCGGTACAGATTACAGACTCTGAAGATATACTAAAAATTATACAGTTTATTGAGGATAACATATTATCTGACAATTTGACTGAGGAGCTATGCAAAACCATTGGAATGAGTGAGAAAAGCCTATATCGGTTCCTAAAATCAAGAATAGACATGACAATGAAGGAGCTCATAGATGTTACCAGATTGAATCATGCAATTTACTTGCTTTCCTATACGGAAAAGGATAACGCTACTATTTCTGCTGAATGTGGCTTTAGCAATGATAATACATTTTATCGCTTATTTAAGAAAAGATATGGCATGACACCTTTGGAATACAAGAATAAGAATCCGGATGACAAGAAACCCCCTAGAATAAAAGAGGTTCAAGGGTATCTGGATTTTAGCAAGGCGGAAGCAGTTAAACTTTTAAGAAAATACATAGAGAACTGAAGGGGGCCCTAGTTTGGATATACACGGGATTAACAAAGAATATAGATTGAGTTTTACCGAAGAGGCAAAAAGGATAGTAGATGGCCTTACGCTTGAAGAAAAGATTTCACTTATGGGCGGAAAATTCTCTGCAATTGAGATGCTAGCTAATTTTAGCGGTGAGATTCATTATAACTTTTTTCCTTATCCTGCTGGTGGAAATGCAGAAAAGGGAATACCACAGGTGCTGTTTTGTGACGGCCCAAGAGGAGTCGTATGTGGAACCGGTAAGAGCACATGCTATCCAGTGCCTATGTTAAGAGGTGCATCCTTTGATGTAGAACTCGAGGAAAGAATCGGACAGGCTATTGCAAAGGAAGTCCGTGCTTACGGTGGTAATCTATTCGCTGGTATTTGCATAAACCTACCATATCATCCCGGTTGGGGCAGAAGTCAAGAGACCTACAGTGAGGATTCATATCATATTGGACAGATGGGATCTGCAATTGTTAGAGGGGTACAGAAGGAAAATGTCATTCCATGCATAAAGCACTTTGCTTTTAATTCAATGGAAAACGCCAGGTTTACTATTGATATTAAATGTGACAAGAGAACAGAGCGGGAGGTATTTCTACCCCATTTCAAGGAATGCATAGATAACGGAGCGGCAGCAATTATGACCTCCTATAATTTATATCAGGGTAAGTATTGCGGACAGAATGAATACTTGATTAGAGACATACTTAAGGGTGAATGGGACTTTGACGGTTTTACAATGACTGATTTTATATGGGGTATCAATGATACCATTACTGCAGCTAATAGCGGTCAGGATCTGGAAATGTGTAATACATACTATTACGATAGTAAGCTTATCAGTGCTGTAAAGGATGGAAGGGTACCCGAAAAGAATATAGATGAAGCAGCTGTCAGGATAGTTAGAACACTACTTGCCTATACCCAGGATAATAAGAAGGAGTATCCAGCTGAAATTATCGGCTGTAAGGAGCATATCTCGCTTGCATTAGAGTCAGCTCAGAAGGGAATTACTCTTCTAAAAAATGAGAATCAGGTACTTCCCATCGACCGTGAACAGGTAGAAAGTATTGTAGTACTTGGTAGATTAGCAAATCATGAGAATATTGGAGATAATGGCTCGGGAAGAGTATATCCGCCTTATGTTATTACTCCCCTACAAGGTATAGCCATGACAGCCGGTAATAAAAAGATAGTCTACAATGACGGTTCAGATATTGAGCATGCTAAGACATTGGCAAGAAAAGCTGATTATGTTGTATTGGTTGTCGGATACGACCATAAAGATGAGGGAGAATTTGTTTCAAGCCAACAGGTGGGTAATCTTATGGATCCAATGGGTGGCGACAGAACTGAATCATTAGGTCTAAATCTTGAGGATATTCGCCTAATTAATGAGGTGGGTATGGAGAATCCCAACTCGGTAGTTGTATTAATAGGTGGAAGTATGATTATGATGGAGGAATGGAAGGATTCTGTAAATGCTATCCTGATGGCATATTATCCGGGAATGGAAGGAGGAATGGCTATAGGACAGATACTGTTTGGAGATATCAATCCCTCCGGCAAACTTCCCTTTGTTATTCCAAAGAGTGAAAAAGATCTTCCCGAGATTAATTGGGAGGCAGAAAATCAAAAATATAAATACTATCATGGATATATGAAACTTGATAGGGAAATAATAGAAGCATCATATCCTTATGGATATGGCTTATCGTATACAGAGTTTACAGTTTGCAATGCTCGTTTTGTAGTAAATGATAATTATATTGAAGCGACATGCGATGTAAAAAATATAGGAGACCATACAGGAGACGAGGTAATCCAGCTTTATGTTGGGTATTCCAGATCATCAATCCCCAGACCACAAAAGGTGCTGAAAGGTTTCACTAGAGTAACATTGGAACCAGGCCAAGCTAAGACAGTAACCATAAAGACATCTGTTGATCAGCTTAAGTGGTATAACGAAGAGATTAATGGATGGGAGCTGGAGCATGTTATTTATGATATGTATCTTGGAACCAGCAGCTCAAACAATGATCTTATCAAAGGTGAACTTAAATTGCACTAGAAAGGAGGCTAAGCTAAACAAGGATTTATTACATTATTGATAATTCATTTGAATAGGAGGAAAGTTTTATGTCAAAGAAAATATTAAGACTCGTAGCCATGGTATTAGTTATAAGTATGGCATTTGTAGCTTGTGGAAGCAATACAACAGGCGACAAGGATAACAATAATAACACAAATACAGATAACAAGGATAACCAGGATCAAGGTAAGGATGATAACGGCTCAGGAAAGGCCGCTAAAGATCTTAAGCTTGGACTAAACAACTTCATGAAGGGTATCTATTCAGTAGATATCATGGAAAATGCTTTTGCTGAAACCTGTAAAGGCCTCGGAATTCAAACAATGATAGTGAACGATGAAGGTAAGGTTGAAAAGACTGTAACTAACGTAGATAATATGATTTCCGCAGGAGTGGATGGTATCGTATTTTTCGGTATCTCAGAGACCTTATTCCCTGTAGTTTCACAGAAGTGTGAAGACGCAAAGGTTCCTTTTACCGTATATGACCATATGCCTTCTGATGAGAACTTAGAAATTCTTAAAGCTAACCCTTACTTTAAAGGTGCTGTAGCTACCAAAGATATTGGTACAGGCCGTAACATGGGTGAGCATGCAGCTTCCTTAGGATTAAAGAAAGCTATAATTATTACAGGTAAGATGGCTGACCCTACTCACTCAGCTAGAACTAATGGATTTAAAGAGACCTTTGAAGCAGGCGGCGGAGAAGTTCTTGACATTGCTTGGGATGCTAATAACCTTGCTGATGCAACATCTAAAGCTAATGACCTTTTAACAGCTCATCCTGATGCAGATTGTGTATATGCTTCTAACGGAGACTACGGTAGCGGAACAATGCAAGCTTTAGCGCAGCATACCAATGTTGATGCACAGTTATTCGTAACTGACCTTGACCCCGATGTATTGACCGGATTAGGGAACGGTACTATTTCTGCTGCTAATGGTGCTCATTGGATAAATGTTAACTTTGCAACCACATTGCTTATAAATGATTTACTTGGACATGAGCTTAAGGATGCAGATGGAAACGCTCCTATACTAGTAGCACCAGTTATGGCTCTTCCATCCGAAATGGTTGACTTATACGATAAATTCTGGATTAAGTCACAGCCTTTCTCAGCTGAAGAATTAAAGCAGTTTGTAGCAGAATGGAATGAAGATGTATCATTACAGGATTTTGAAGATGTACTAGCTAACTATACAGTAGAGACTCGTCTTAAACAGAAGCAAGCGGAAGGCTTAATTACCGAAGATGAACTTAAAGCAGTAGGTATCGAATAAGAACCTAGGGGGTTCTTGCCATAGATTCCACTTTCCCGCAAGGAGAAGAGGCCTTTTAATAGGGTAGATGATATGGCGGCACCCCCTAAATCTTTCTAGTATTAAGGAGCATATATGATGACTAACATAAAAGATTCAAGTAAAAAAGTAGATAAGGGTAATTCATCTAATAGCATGCTATTAGGGAGAATCCGACTTGCCTTTATCTTAATCGTGCCATATATAATAGTGAATATGGCAACAGGCGGTAAGATACTTACTGCTAATAATTTATCATCTGTATTTACAAGCTCTGTTACTGCTATGTTCATGTCCTGGTGTTTTTGCTTTTTATTCACTACTGGAATTACCGATCTTTCAGTTGGTTCAATCCTAATTCTAGCAGGTAATGTGGGTGGTATATTTGCAGTTAACTTTAAGCTTGGAACCTTCGGATTATTATTGGGATCCATCTTGGCATCCATACTGCTACTCCTACTAAATACCGTACTTCGCCAGTTGACAAAGATACCTTCCTGGATATTTGGTCTGGGTGCAGCTATGGTTTATGAAGCTATAGGTATGTATTATGGTTCCTATATGATATCTAAGGGAAGACAGGTGGTTTCACTTGGTAATACAGCAAGAGAAATAGGTAGAACACCTTGGAACTTTATAATAGTAGTAATTGGTTTTATAGCAGCTTATTTGTTATTTAACAAGACTTCAGTCGGATATAACATTCGCGCACTTGGAAGTAATCGTAAGGTAGCAGAGATGATGGGTGTTAACGTTCAAAAGACTATGATATATTCTGCGATACTTGGTGGCGTCTTTCTAGGTGTTGCAGGTGCTGTAAACGAAAGTTATGCAAGCCGTGTAATGCCAGTTACGGGTCTAAGTAGTGTAGCCTTGATATTTACTGCCTTGGCAGGATTTCTACTGGCTTCAAGCCTGACTAAATATATTAATCTGACTCTTGCTATTTTGATAGGAATTTTTATAATTACATCATTATTTAATATATTAACCATACTAGGCGTACCTTCCGGTACCTGGCAACAGACAGTTATGGGCTTAGCAGTTGTTTTAAGTGGTGTAGCATCCCAAAGAAAATATAAAGGAGTTGTGAAATAAGGTGAAGAACATTCTCTTTAGAGTACAGAATATGAACAAAAGCTTTGGGATTACTAGAGCAAACCAAAATGTAAGTATGGAAATAAAAAGTGGTGAGGTCCATGGACTTATAGGAGAGAATGGATCAGGTAAGTCAACACTGATTTCAATGATTTCCGGTATGGCTCAGAAAGATAGCGGTGAAATGTTTATTGGTAACAATTCCTATGAGCCAAGTTCACCGGTAACCGCAATAGAATCCCGTATAGGAACAGTAGTACAGGAACTTGGTCTTGTTGATGGATTATCAGTAGCAGCCAATATATTCTTAGGTAGAATGGAGCCTTTTAAAAAGCTTAATGTAATTGATAATACTGCCCTTTATAACGAGGTAGAATCAATATACAAGAAGTGGGACTTACCAAGAATCAATCCAAAGACCCTAGCAGGATCACTCACAGTAGAGCAGAAAAAGATTGTTGAATTAACCAGAGCCTTATCAATAGACCCAGAGCTTTTAATACTTGATGAGATTACAGCTGCCCTATCTTATAATACTAGAAAAGTACTATTTGATATTATGGATAAGCTTAAGGCAGAGAATAAATCTATTCTAATAGTAACTCATGATATAGAAGAATTACTTCATCTAAGTGATGAAATTACTATTTTACGAGATGGAGTAAAAGTTGCGACAAAAAGAGCTGACGAATTAACTGAATCATCACTAAAGAAGCTGATGGTTGGTAGAGAAATCGAAGGAGATTACTATCGTGCCGATTCTGAGGATGATTTTGGTAGTGAGGTAGTTCTAAAAATAAATAATATATCCGATGGAACTAATTTCTCGGATGTTACCATAGACCTACACAAAGGAGAAATAGTAGGCTTATGTGGCTTAAGTGATGCTGGTATTCATGAGGTTGCAGAAGCAGTCTTTGGAGTTAGGCCACTTACATCAGGAGAAATCATATTAACTAACGGAAACAGAAAGATCAATAAACCATCCATGGCTATGGCATATGGAATGGGCTATGTACCGAAGGATAGAGATAAGCAAGCCCTAATGGTAAGTGACAGTATTGAAAACAATGTAGCCTTATCAATGCTGGATGAGTTAAAGGGACCATTGGGATTCATATCTCCAGGAAAAATTACTGAGGTTGGTAAAAAGGTAATCAAAGATTATAAGGTGATTGCAGTTAATGAGAAGGTGCCACTCGCATCTCTTAGTGGCGGTAATCGTCAGAAGGTTAATCTGGGAAGATGGCTCTTACAGCAGAAGGATATCTTGATACTTGATTCACCTACCCGTGGTGTTGACGTTGGTGTTAAGGCTTATATATATGACATCATGAAGCAGCTTAAGAAAAAGGGTGTATCCATCCTCTTAATATCTGACGAGCTTCCGGAGGTAATCGGACTGTCTGATACAGTATATGTATTCAAGAATAGCAAGATTGAGAAGAGGTTCAAACGTAGTGAAGGGTTGACTGAAGAAAAGATTATTGAGGTGATGCTATGATGAAAAGAAAAATTAATCTGGAATATGTTTTACCCTTCGGATTTTTAATACTACTATTTATTATATTCTCAATTCTAAATGGTAAAGCATTTTTCAGAATGCATAATATAAAGACCATTATTGATACAATGATACCACTGTGTATCGGCGGCTATGGCATGCTGTTTGTTATATCTCAAGGCTCCATTGATATGTCTGCGGGATCAAACCTTGCTTTCTCAGCTACTTTAGGAGCGTTATTAGCTGCTAAGCTTGGAAGTGTCACATTACTGCCTCTTTGCATCCTTATTGGAGCTGGAGTAGGATTTGTAAATGGTACGCTAGTTAGTAAATTTAAGGTGTCTTCAATTATGGCGACTCTTGCGCAGCTTATAATCCTTCGTTCCTTAGTATTAGTACTAAGTAAGGGTAGCGTAATATTTGTGGATCCTTCAATTTTAAAATTCAACAGATGGGGAGCTAAAGGCCTTATCTTTGTAATCGCTACGATAGTAGCAATTTATCTTTTTCAATACACTAAGCTTGGTTTTTCTGCTAGGTCAATGGGCGAAAATGAAATAGTCTGTAACTATGTAGGACTAAAAACCAAGTGGATAAAAACGATGGCTTATGTTATTGCAGGTGCTTTTGCAGGCCTAGCCGCAATTCTTACTATTTCAAGAATCGGAGGAGTGGATCCTAACATGGGTTCAGGATTTGAGCTTCAGGTCATGCTGGCTGTCTTTGTAGGCGGTGTTCCGGTAAACGGCGGAAGCAAGAGCAGTATAGTAAAAATCATAATAGGTGCTTTGTTATTTTCTATATTACAAAGTGGTCTGGTTCTATCAAATGCTAATTCAGAGACAGTAGAGCTAATTCAAGGCCTCATGCTAATTATTATGGTTGCAACAATATTAAAAGCAAACAAGATGTCAACAGCAAAAGTGATGAATGAATAAGGAGGTATATATATGTTTAATTCTAAGGAGTACAGACTGAAATTTACCGACCAGGCAAAGAAGATTGTAGATCAGATGAGTCTTGAGGAAAAGGTTTATCTGATGAGTGGAAGAATATCCCTTGAAGATGTAGGTGATGTATTCAACAATCCTGGTCCAGATAATCATTATAATATTTTTCCTTATCCTGCCGGAGGTAATGAGAGACTGGGTGTTCCTGAGCTTAAGTTCTGCGATGGACCCAGAGGAGTTGTATGCTATAGGGCAACCTGCTTCCCTGTAACCATGGCAAGAGGTGCTACCTTTGATACAGAGCTTGAGGAAGAAGTAGGTGAAGCAATTGCAAGAGAGATTCGTGCATTTGACGGTAATTATTTTGGCGGTGTATGTGTTAATCTTCCTTATAATCCAGGCTGGGGAAGAAGCCAGGAAGTATATGGAGAAGACACCTATCACTTAGGAGCTATGGGATCAGCTTTAGTAAAGGGAGTTCAGAAGCACAATGTTGTTGCATGTGTTAAGCATTATGCATTTAATAGTATGGAGGAAGGACGTTTTAGGGTAAGCGTCGACGCTTCTAGGAAAACTGAAAGAGAAATATATCTGCGTCATTTCAAGGATTGTATTGATGCCGGTGCGGCTTCAGTTATGAGTGCTTATAACAGACACAAAGGAACTTATTTGGGTGAGAATGAGTATTTGCTTCGTGATGTATTAAAGGATGAATGGGATTTTGATGGTTTTGTAGTTAGTGACTTCATCTGGGGTACCAAAAGTACTGTAGATGCTGCCAATAATGGTCTTGATGTTGAAATGTGTAATACCAACTATTATGGCGACAAGCTAGTACAGGCCGTTAAGGAAAACAAAGTTAAGGAATCTGTAGTTGATGAGGCTGCACTCAGAATTGTTAGAACACTACTTGCGGCAGCAGAAGCAGAGGATCCTGAGACCTATGAGCGTTCTGTAATAAGCTGTGGTGCACATATTGCACTTGCTAAGAAAGCAGCAGCTAAGGCTATGACATTAGTTAAAAATGAGAACGACGTATTACCTCTAAGTAAGAAACTTGATAATATTCTAGTACTTGGTAAGTTGGCTAATGTTGAGAATATTGGTGACCATGGCTCTAGTAGAGTATTCCCTTACTATACTGTAACACCCCTTCAGGGAATTGTAGATGTGGCTAAGGATAGCAAAGTCACCTATTACTCAGGTGAGGATATAGAGAAGGCTGCAGATCTGGCTAAGAAGGCTGATGCTGTAATTATGGTTGTTGGCTATGACAATGATGATGAGGGCGAATTCTTGACAAATGAGGATTCGACTATATTCGAAAAGCGTATAGGAGGAGACAGAAGAGACTTAGGTATACATCAGAACGAGGTTGACTTAGTCAATGCTGTCGGTAAGGTTAACAAGAACAACGCAGTAGTGTTAATCGGTGGAAATATGATACTGGTTGATAATTTTGAGGCAAATGCTTCCTCCATTCTAATGGCTTATTATCCAGGTATGGAAGGTGGCTCAGTAATTGCTGAAACCTTATTTGGAGATAACAATCCTGGAGGTAAGCTACCATTTGTACTCGTTAAGGATGCAAACGATTTACCTGAAGTGGATTGGGATGCAGAGGAAATCGTCTATGATTACTATCATGGATATGCTAGACTCGAGAAAAATAAAGTGACTCCTTATGCACCATATGGCTTTGGATTAAGCTACACCTCCTTTGATATTAAGGGAGCGAGCTGTAAGGTAGATAATAATGTTATCACTGCCCAGGTAGAGGTAACGAATACAGGCGACGTAGCCGGTGATGAAGTTATACAATTGTATGTAGGCAAGGAGGACTCCTCTGTTGATAGGCCGGTCAGAGCTCTTAAAGGATTTAAGCGTGTAACCTTAAATCCAGGTGAGACTAAGACAGTTACGGTTACGACCCCTGTATCAAAGCTTGAGTATTACCAGGATAATGATAATATGTGGAAGCTTGAGAGTGGTAAATACCAGGCTTATATAGGTAACTGCTTAAGTGATGAGAATCTTACCAAGGTTGAGTTTGAAGTATAGTAATTAACGAACTCATATTAAAATGCCCCCAATATATCTTTATATAAAAAACGGTTATGTCGCAATTTGACATGACCGTTTTTGAATGCCTTATCTTTTTTCTCCCATATAGCATAGTCCGATTGCCCCGGGTCCTGAATGGGAACCAATACTGGGACTTACAAAGTTAATAACAATCTGCTTATGAGGAAGAGCTTCCTTTACAAGATTAGCCAGATAATTGGCATCATCTATGGCATCTGCCTGAGCGATACATACAACATCATGCTCATCCTTATATTTACCCATGCTCTCTATCATATTGTTACAGATGGTTGCTAATGATTTTTTTCGACCTCTAGCTGAACTGAGAGAGACAAGCTTACCCTCTGCATTAACATTTAAAATTGGCTTAACATTCATTAATGAGCCGATAACCGCAGTGGTCTTGGATATTCGGCCACCTCTTTGTAGATGAAAAAGGTCATCTACAGTAAATCTAACACAGAAATCCATCTTATGCTCCTCAAGCCAAGATACAATCTCATCTATGGTCCTGCCTTCTTCCTTCATCTGCACAGCCTTAATAACGAACAAGCCCTCTCCAAGGGACACATTAAGGGTATCTACAACAATTATCTTAGCATCGGGGTTTTCTTCGCAAAGCTCTCTGGCCCCTGCCATTACATTGTTACATCCGCCGCTTAGGGTTGAGGAAAAGCTAATAT
>CAZDWP010000029.1:0-13840 GCA_964508985.1 uncultured Herbinix sp.
CGTTTGGCTTTTCCTTCACTTCGAGCGATAGTCTTTGGTTCAACTAAGGTGACCTTAACCGCAAGACCTAGGGCTGTCTGTAATACATGGGAGATTTTCTTAGTCAAGCTCTCTAGCTTTCTAATCTCATCAGAGAAAAACCGTTCTTCAACCTCTACTTGAATTTCTAAGACATCAAGGTTGTTAATTCTGTCTACAATAAGTATATAATGGGGACTAGTTTCACCCATTTCAAGTAATGCGGCCTCTACCTGGGACGGGAATACATTGACGCCTCGTATAATAAGCATATCATCGGAGCGACCTTTAAATCTCGAAATTCTTGCTAAGGTTCTTCCACACTCACAGGGCTCATAGGTAATGCTGGTAAGATCCTTAGTCCTATAACGAAATAGTGGCAAGGCTTCCTTAGTAATAGTGGTAAATACTAGCTCACCAACCTCTCCCTCCTTACAAGGAGCAAGTGTTTCGGGGTTAATTACTTCAGGAATAAAATGGTCTTCATATACATGAAGCCCGTTATGTGCATCACAGTCGGCAGCTACCCCTGGTCCTAGTATTTCACTAAGCCCATAGATATCATATGCTTTTAGGTTAAGCTTAGCTTCAATTTCCTTACGCATGTTTTCAGTCCAAGGCTCTGCTCCGCAGATTGCTGCCTTTAATTTAATTTTATCTGTTTTTCCTGCTTCCTCCAGTGTTTCTGCTATATGCAAAAGATATGAAGGAGTGCATGCGATTGCAGTGGCTTCAAAGTCCTCCATCATGGTAATCAGCTTATTGGTATTCCCTGTAGACATGGGTATTACCGTTGCTCCAAGGTTCTCAGCACCATAATGAAGACCGAGTCCTCCTGTAAAGAGTCCATATCCGTATGCTACTTGTATCCTATCATTGGCACCTATTCCAGCCATGGCCAGAACCCTTGTTACACATTCCTGCCAGATTTCTATATCTCTTCTAGTATATCCCACTACGGTAGCCTTACCTGTTGTACCAGAGGATGCATGAACACGTATAACCTCAGACTGAGGTACTGCAAATAGACCAAAGGGATAATTATCTCTTAGGTCATCTTTAGTTGTATATGGAAGCCTGTGCAAATCTTCCATTCCTTTAATATCACCAGGTTCCAGACCTAACTGCTGCATCTTTTTGCGATAGAATTCTACGTTGTGATAGACACGGCTTACTGTTTTTTTAAGCCTGGCACTTTGCATATTAAGGATCTCATCCCTACTCATGCATTCCTTCGTTTCATTCCATATCATTATAATACATCCTCCTGTTGCGCCACTGAATATCTTTTTTCTAACAATACCTCTTTAGTCTTATCCAAGTTGTCAGTATTTAATATAATCAAAGGAATCTTACCATTACGAAATACTATGGAATAGATATAATTAACTCCAAAACCTGCATCTGCTATAACTTGTAGCAAATCATGCAAAACTCCGGGCTTATCCTCCAGCTCTACCGCTATTGCTTCTGACACTGTGACTGCATAGCCACTATCTATTAGGAGCATTTTTGCTTCCTCAGGCTTATCAACAACAATTCTTAGAATCGCAAACTGCGGTGTGTCAAATGTTGCAATAGCCCTTAAATTAATATTGTTATTCTTAAGAACGGCAGTTACTCCCGCAACGCTTCCAATCTCGTTCTGTATAAATATTGATAGCTGTCGAATCATTTATAATCCTCCCTTTTCTCATCCTATATACTACGCCCAATAGGCACAACCTTTTCCTTCTGTCCTCTATACTAGATTATATCCTAATTCAAACGCTTTTTTATTTATGTCTATCGTCTTTGCAGGTACAGTATTCTCAATAACAGATAACCAATCTTCTAAAGAAAAATCCATATGCTGAGCAGCTATTCCAAGTACAATTACGTTAAACACCCTGCTATTACCCAGTTTCTTTGCCTCTTCTATGGCATCTACCTTATATACTCTGTAGTTCTTAGAAAGCTCCTCCAGGATGTTTTGTGGATATTTTTCGGCTCCTATAACAACCGGCATCGGGTCAATTCGTTGATCATTTACAACTATAGCCCCGTCCGCTTTAAGAAAATGAGCATACCTTAAGGCTTCAAGTTTTTCAAATGCAATGAGCACATCAGCCTGACCTTCCTCAACAATGGGTTCATTAACCTTGTCTCCATACCTAACAAATGTTACTACACTTCCTCCTCGTTGAGCCATTCCGTGTACCTCTGAAAGCTTGACATCATAACCCGCTCCAATCGTGAGCCCACCAAGAATTCTACTTGTAAGCAAGGTTCCTTGTCCACCTACGCCTACTATCATTATATTTTTTGTCTCCATATTTACACTCCTATTACAGCTTTGTACTTTTGATTGCGTCGAATCTACATTGATCTACACAGAGTCCACAGCCGTCACACATCGTATCGTTAATTTCAATATCCCCATTATCCTTCTTGGTTATGGCGGGGCATCCAGGCTTCATACAAAGTCCGCACTTCTTACATTTATCCTGCTCTATAGTATACTGCAAAGTAACAGGTGATTTATCAAGTAAAGCACAAGGGGCCTGCGCTATTATAACTACAACTTCATCCAATGCTACGGCTTCCTTTATTGTCTTTTCAAGCTTTTTAGTATCGAAGGCATCAACAACATGGACATGCTGCACTCCTACAGCCTTACATAGATTTTCCAAATCTACAGAATATGTAGCTTCACCCATAAGGGTCTTTCCCGTAGCGGCATGATCCTGATGTCCCGTCATACCTGTGGTGGAATTATCTAGTATCATGACTGTTCCAGTACTTTTATTATATACCATGTTTATTAGAGAATTAACTCCAGTATGCAAAAATGTGCCATCTCCGATTACGGCAACCCAATCCTTGATATATTCCTTGCCCTTTGCCTTCTCCATACCATGAAGAGATGATATACTTGCTCCCATACATATGGTAGTATCCACTACACCTAAAGGTGCTACGGCTCCCAATGTATAGCAACCGATATCTCCCGCTGCACGAATTTTTAGTCTCTTTAATACTGTGTATACGCTTCTATGTGGGCAGCCCGGGCATAAAACGGGGGGACGGTTTGGTATCTGGGTCGAAGCACTTAAGGATATTTTCTCTCCCTTAATTGCTCTTTTTAGCATATTGGTAGAGTATTCGCCTTGAACAGTAAGAATATCCTTGCCTATAGCATCTATACCCCAGGATTTTACCTGCTCTTCAATAATCGGATCCAGCTCCTCGATGATATAGAGTGTATCTATCTCAGAGGCAAACTCCTCAATTAACTTTCTAGGAAGGGGATTAACCATTCCAAGCTTTAATACCGATGCCTCAGGAAAGGCTTCCTTAACATACAGATAAGGTATACCAGATGCTATAAACCCAATTTTTTTATCCTTATATTCCACAGTATTAATGGGGAATTTAGATCCATCCTCTATTAATGCCTGTTCCCTGCTTTCAACTACAAGGTGGCGTCCTTTAGCATTACCGGGCATCATAACATTCTTAGGTGCATTTCTTACATATGGTTTATCCGGTATATCCTGTCTATCGTTAAGCTCTACCAGTCCCTGGGAATGGGAAAGTCTTGTCGTACTTCTTACTATAACTGGTGTATCATATTTCTCACTTAACTCAAATGCAAATTTAACAAATTCCTTGGCCTCGGCACTATCCGATGGCTCCAAAACCGGAATTTTGGCTGCTCTTGCCACTGCCCTGGTATCCTGCTCGTTCTGTGAGCTATATAATCCGGGATCGTCGGCTACTATCGCTACAAGTCCACCGTTTGATCCTATATATGAGGCGGTAAAGAGTGGATCAGCCGCTACATTTAATCCTACATGCTTCATGGAGGCCAATGCTCTTACACCTATAATTGATGCTCCTATTGCCACCTCCATAGCCACCTTCTCATTAGGTGACCATTCTGAATATATTTCCTTATATTTTATTATGTTTTCACTTATCTCTGTGCTGGGTGTACCCGGATATGCTGCGGACACCTTACATCCCGCTTCATAAGCACCACGTGCAAATGCTTCATTTCCGAGCATTAATACTTTTTCTGACACTTGTGTATCCCCTTTCGTTATTCAAGCTTCCTTGAATTTTCATGGCTAGTCTTTATCGTAAATCCGTAACTCGTCTTGCTTTACCCTCGAATCTTTTTAGACTCCTAGGTGCTACTAATTTTATCACAGCATCAAGGCCAAGTACAGTCCTTAGGTTGAATTTGATTTTCTTTTCCAGCTCACCAAGCTTTGCATAGGAATCAAGTAACGATTCATCCGCTAACTCAACCTTAATCTCCATGGTATCAAGATAGTTTCTTCTTTCTACAAGAATTTCATAATGAGCACCGATTTCCTCAACATTAAGAAGTACCTCCTCAATCTGACTTGGAAATACATTGACTCCTCGGATTACTAGCATATCATCGGATCTACCTGATATATTCTCCATTCTGACAGTCGTTCTGCCACATTTACATGGCTCATAAAAGAGTCTTGAAATATCACCGGTACGGTAACGAATTAAGGGAAGAGCCTCCTTGGTAATACAAGTAACAACCAGCTCGCCTAACTCGCCCGGAGGTAATACCTCTCCTGTGTCAGGATTGATTATCTCTGGGATAAAATGGTCCTCGTTAATATGCATTCCGCAAAGTTCCAAGCATTCACCTGATACCCCTGGGCCAACCAGCTCACTCATTCCGTAATTCTGAGTTGCCTTCATATCACTACCCCATAGCTTATACATTTCTTCTCGCATAGGCTCAGTCATTCCTTCTCCACCGAAAAGACCGATTTTTATGTTCAAATCTTTAGATGGATCCAATCCCAAATCTCTTGCAATCTCTGCTATATGTAATGCATATGAGGGTGTGGCGACCAGAAGAGTCGCACCAAAATCCTGCATGAATAAAATCTGTTTCTGGGTATTTCCCGAAGAGGCCGGCACTACGCTAGCTCCTATATTCTCCAAGCCATAATGAAGACCCAGTGCTCCGGTAAACATTCCATATCCAAAACTAATCTGAGCAACATCATCTGATGAAGCCCCTCCCATGCAGGCAATTCTAGATACACACTCTGTCCACATGTCCATATCTTTTCTTGTATATCCTACTACGGTCGGTTTACCTGTTGTACCTGAGGAAGCATGAATACGAACCAGCTCCTTTTTTGCTACAGTAAACATTCCAAAAGGATAATTATCTCTCATATCCTGCTTCACAGTAAATGGAAGCTTACTCAGATCATCAAGGGATTTAATATCTTCACACTTAATCCCCGCTGCATTCATTTTCTTACGATATGCAGGTACCTTATCATATATACGCCCTAAGGTTTCCTTGAGTCTTGTAAATTGTAGCTCTTCCATTTCCTGTCTTGGTAGGGTTTCTTCCTTAGCCCAAATCATCTCATCATCCCCCTATAATTTTATCACTTTTATTTGTTATTCTCTATGGCTATTCCTGAATCGACTTTTTCTTTCGCACAGTAACTGTCTCTTCATAGCATTCAAATACAGAATTCACTTTTTCTTTATTCATCTTCGGTGTTAGTAGACTGACAACTGGCACAATTACCAGCCCTACTACCATAGCTACTGCTCCGGCATTTATCGGTGAACTGATATAACCGAAGATCATATTAGATGTTGTAATTCCTACTCCTGATATGAAGCAAGCCCATACTGCTGCCTTGGTAACTCTTTTCCAGTACAGCCCATATAAAAACGGTGCGAGGAAAGCTCCCGCTAAGGCTCCCCAAGATATCCCCATAAGCTGAGCTATAAACACAGGAGGATTTAGAGCTAGTAATACAGAAATCAGAATAAAGAATACAATAAATAATCTCATGATACTTAACTGCTTTTTCTCATTCATATCCTTATATATGGATCCCTTAATAAAATCCAATGTAAGCGTGGAACTAGATGTTAACACCAGACTCGATAGGGTTGACATCGACGCAGATAATACCAATATAACGACAATACCGACTAATACATCCGATAGGGAGTGTAGCATATGAGGCATAATAGCATCATATATAACCCCACCTTGCTCATTATAGATTACTTGATTATCAAATAGTCGTCCGAAGCCTCCAAGAAAATAGCTCCCTCCTGCAATAATCAGTGCAAAGATAGTGGAAATAATTGTTCCAGTTTTTATTGATTTTTCATTTTTTATTGTATAAAACTTATGTACCATCTGAGGAAGTCCCCAGGTCCCTAAGGATGTTAGAATTACCACCCCAAGCAAATTTAAGGGGTCTGGACCAAAGAAGGATGCAAAAGTTCCCTGCTGCCCTATGGTTATGGGAATGTCACTTTCAATCTGTGAAAGCTTTCCGATAGCAGACAAAAAGCCTCCCTGCCCGCTTAAGGTTGCTACAATGATAGCAACGATTCCAAATAGCATAACAATTCCTTGAATGAAATCATTTATGGCTGTTGCCATATAACCTCCCATAATTACATATACACCTGTTAAGGCTGCCATAACGATAACACATACCCAGTATGGAATATTAAAAGCCATTTCAAACAGTCTTGATAATCCATTATAGATTGAGGCTGTATAGGGAACCAAGAACACAAAGGATATGGCAGATGCTATAATCTTAATAGCCTTACTATCAAATCGACTCCCAAAGAAGTCCGGCATGGTAGCTGATTTTAAATGGTTAGTCATAACCCGTGTACGTCTTCCCAGTATTACCCATGCTAATAGACTTCCTATTAGTGCATTTCCGATACCAATCCATGTAGCTGATATACCATATTTCCATCCAAACTGTCCAGCATATCCAACAAACACCACGGCAGAAAAATAAGAGGTTCCATATGCAAAGGCTGTTAACCACGGTCCTACCGACCGACCTCCCAATACAAAATCTCCCACATTCGTAGCATGCTTCCTGGCGAATATCCCCACTGCTAGCATAATAGCAAAGAAGCATACTAAAAACACCAACTTAATTACCACTTTTTTATCCTCGCTTTACCCTTTATTCTTTTTCGGTTTAACGCTTTAAAGCGTCCTCGTTTTAAAGCAATGATATCATCATTGAAAATTTATGTCAAGACTTTAACACAAACAATCTCAATCCACAGCAGAATATTAAGTAACAAGGCTATTGGAATCAATACAATAAATTTAATTTTCTTTGTTTTGTGCCTAAATAAATGCATCCCTAGAAATGAACCTAATGCTCCCCCTATAAATGCAATCAAAAGGAGGGTGCGCTCAGGAATGCGCCACCCTCTTTTTATAGCTCTTCTCTTGTCAATTCCCATTGTTATAAATCCTATTATGCTCATTATCAGCATGTAGATTGTTACAATGGTATATAATTTATAATTCATAGCTTACCTCTATGATATCATTCTCTTACCTGATACCTGCTGTTTATCTGATTACTTTTCCTCTGCTGCATGGAATCGCATGCCTAACTCCTTAAGCTGTTTGTCTTCCACCGTATTAGGTGCTTCTGTCATGAGACAAGAGGCATCCTTTACCTTGGGGAATGCAATTACATCACGAATGCTATCCTCTTTAGTCATGAGCATAATTAGTCTATCAAGCCCATATGCCAGCCCTGCATGAGGAGGAACACCATATTTGAAAGCATTTAATAGGAAACCAAATCTCTCATAAGCATCCTCTTTGCTAAATCCTAGAACCTCAAACATCTTCTCCTGTATATCGCTTTGATATATTCTCACAGAGCCTCCGCCCACTTCAGTTCCATTTAGAACAATATCATAGGCCTTTGCTCTTACCTTTTCTGGAGCAGTATCCAGCAGATGAAGGTCCTCATCCATAGGCATGGTAAATGGATGATGCTTTGCTGTATATCTATTCTCCTCTTTGGAATACTCAAGAAGAGGAAATTCAGTTACCCATAAGAATTTGTATTCTTCCTTGCTTAAAAGCTCCAGATTCCTTGCAAGCTCAAGCCTCAGATTACCCAGTACGTCGAATACAATTTCGTCTTCGTCAGCAGCAAAAAGTAGAAGATCTCCAGCTTTACCATCCATAGCCTTAACCAAAGCATGAAGCTCATCCTCAGTCATAAATTTTGCAAATGAGGATTTATAGGTTCCATCCTCGTTCACTGCAAGGTATGCAAGCCCCTTAGCCCCAAAATCCTTAGAATAATTAACTAAGGCATCAATCTTCTTTCTAGGCATATCAGCTTGACCCTCTGCATTTATACCACGGACAGTACCACCATTTTCAAGAGCAGATGTAAATACACCAAATCCACAGCTCTTAACTACCTCGGATACATCCTTAAGCTCCATTCCGAAGCGAATATCCGGCTTGTCAGAGCCGAATCTATCCATAGCCTCTGCATAGGTCATTCTTTGTATCGGAAGCTCAATATCGATACCTATGCTTTCCTTGAACATTTTCTGTAGTAGTCTCTCATTTACACCAATAACATCATCCACATCTACAAAGGATAATTCCATATCTATCTGTGTAAATTCAGGCTGACGGTCTGCTCTTAAGTCTTCATCACGAAAGCATTTTGCCAGCTGGAAATACCTATCATATCCCGCACACATAAGTAGCTGCTTAAAGAGCTGTGGTGATTGAGGTAGAGCATAGAAATTTCCGGGATGCACACGGCTTGGAACCAGATAATCCCTTGCTCCCTCTGGTGTGCTTTTTGTGAGCATTGGTGTCTCGACTTCTAAGAAGCCTTCCTCTGATAAGAACTGGCGCGTAATATTAGCCACCTTACTTCTCAGCATAAGATTTCTCTGAAGGTCGGGTCTTCTTAGATCTAAATATCTGTATTTAAGCCTAAGCTCTTCTTTAGTCTTACTCTCCTCTTCAACAGGGAAAGGAGGGGTTTCTGCTTCCGAAAGAATCCTTATCTCATTAGCTCTTATCTCGATATCTCCAGTGTCCAAATCCTCATTAACCGCACCAGATCTAGCTTCTACCTTACCAACTACAGCTATAACATATTCACTTCTTATATACTCGGCTTTCATAAAGCCCTCACTACCTGCATCACTTTCCTCAAAAATAATCTGCAGAATGCCGGAACGATCTCTTAAATCCACAAATATGATTCCACCCTTGTTCCTGCTTTTTTGTACCCATCCCATTACAGTGACCGTTTCTCCAATATTACGATTAGACAATTCGGTACAGCGATGGCTTCTGTGTAAGCCTTTCATTGATTCTGCCATTCTTTATTCTCCTCTTAATCAAAATAGTAATCGAAGCATTTCCTGTTACATGTTTTTGGTCTTACCACATTGGTTCCAACTCTTACATGCTCAGGATGTGTCTGATATACCTTATATGCATCCTCATCAACAAAAACTGAATCCAGCATTATATCAGCATCAGAAGAAAACATGGCATTTGTCAAGACATTTATTGATACGATTCCATCAATTAGGTTCTTCAAATTCTCTAGCTCCCTCTTAATCTCTTCTCCATACACTTTGCTTTCTTCATCTGAAAATTCTTCTCTAAAATCCCAAGCTACAATATGCCTAACCACATTGCTTCCTCCTTATCACTCTCTAGTCTTTTGCAGATTAGGCTTAAAACATGCTGTTTATCATGGACTAATCTGCATATTCGCGTATATAGTATATCATATGATTTTGAAATTTGGAAACGTAATAAAATAAAATATTAGCATAATCCTTATACAATAGGACTATTTGTCTATATTATACCCTGGAGGCAATTTTATATATTAGTCACTTATAAAAGGTGATGCCGGAAGACCTTCTTTATTATAGAGATTAGCCTTCTCTGGATTATCAGCCCATGCATAGCGTACTTTTTGTGGTTTTAAGACCTTCTTGCAGGAAACGGTAACCGAATCTTCCTCAATTGCAGCCTCTGCAGGATAAAAAGCTCCATCCTCACCACATATTTCAAATGTTTCTAACTTATCACCCTTTATAATTAAGCCGCTTCCTATATGATCAAAATAAAGCCTTGCCTTGTTTTCCTCTACTGTCATATGATTATATATCGGCCCGCTGCACACTTGATTTTCTCCATAGACACCGTTTAGAGCCCATAGTGCAAGCCTCTCAGCTACACTCTTCTTATCCCAAGGATGAAGATCATTATACATTCCTACGTCTATGATAACTGCCATTCCTGTATTAGGTAGCTTCATAATCTGTCTTTGGGCTTCCCTTACATGAGCCCATCCACTTACCTCTGGCTCCAACTTCCATGGGCAATGGTTAGCAAGTTGGACATAGTAGAAGGGAAGTTCATCTCTGTTCCATAGCTTTCGCCAATCACTGATAACAGTTTCGAATAGGTCCTTGTAATCAAAGGGACTTCCTGTGTTCGATTCACCCTGATACCACAGTACCCCCTTGATACTATAATTACGAAGGGGATAAATCATTCCATTATATACTCCCGTAGGTTTATACTGAAAAAATGTTGTAGGTGCTTGAGACCTAGTAATGGCACCGATTTTATATTTCCATGGTCCTGATATGGGTATCTGTTCCTCTTCTATCTTAATAAAATATGGCATATCCTTCACAAAACCACCTATATTTTGAGTCATAATCGTACGAACAGTTATGCTATTCTTCCCTTCCCTAAGCAAACCTATCGGGATTTTATATCGTCTTGGCGGATACAGATAGCCTGTGTTACCAATTTGAACACCGTTGATATAGGTATCGTCCGCATCTACTACCGTTCCAAGTACGAGCTTTCCTTCCTTACCCGCCAAATGCTTTGGAATAATAATATCCTTCCTAAACCAGACGCTACCTCTTATGGGCTCTAGCTCAGTACCACGAAAGCTTGTAGGGAGCTGGATGTCTCTCCAGTCATTATCGTTAAACCCATTACCATACCAAGGCTCATCTCTAAGGCCTTCATCCGCTTCGTATAGCTCATGATACCAATTGTCGTTGTATTCATTCTCATTGTTAATTGTATCCTGTACATAGGAATCATCCTTACACATGCTAAGTATCTCATTGAATCTATCAAATCTCGTCAATGAGCCTTCGCTAATCCAGGCTTCTGCCGGTGTACCCCCTATAGCTGTCCAAAGTAAACCAATAGGAACCTGATATTTATCATATATTTTCTTAGAAAAGAAATAACCAATTGCACTAAAGTCATATATCGATTCAGGAGTGACCGAAACCCAGTTGCCATCACTAAGCTCATCTACAGGCCCATGAAAATCATAAATCATTGGTACGGTAAAATGTCTGATTTTATTATTATCAGCACCCTTTACTTCCTCTTCAAACAAATCAAGTGTTCTGCTAATAGGTATCTGCATATTCGATTGACCTGCCAGAACCCATACATCCCCCACGAGAATATCACTTATACGTCTTTCCTCATCATCATGATAAATAACTATATCATGAGGTCCACCGGGTTTTAGATTATTTAAATCTACATCCCAGCTTCCATCTTCCCTAACTAAGGTCTTATACTCCTTGTCCAAAAAGGTTAGCTTGAGTTCTTTTGACACAGTTCCTTTTCCCCATATCTTTACCATGGAGTCTCTCTGTAGTACCATGCCATCGCTGATTACAGGCGATAAGTAAATCTTGCTGTTATTACTGTTTTTCATAGGGCTCCTTTCCACTATTAGTACATTATTTATATAGGTATTATTTTAGCATTTATAATATCTATTAACAATATCCGAAGGCTAAAAGTGTGAAATTCTTAGCCTCATCTTCCTTAACCATCCTTATATCTATTACATGCTCCTGACCTTCCTCCTTGAAAAACACCGGCTTTACAGTGGGGTTGTTCCAACCGAATGTACGATATCCTGAGAATGTGCCTACATATTCACCATCCATAGTCAATATAATATCGCCTTCGGTCAATTCCCCTGATTCCTTATATATAATAAACAAATGCCTACACCATAGCTTAAACACAAAAGATGTATTCTCTGTAAGCGCATCATGAACCCACCCTTTTGGGAAATCAGGTATTGTGTCGGAGCTCTTAAATCCACCTGTAGATAATGGCTTGAGGTTACTGGAATCTAAAAGCTTCATATCCTTATAGGCCGTGCCATAAAAGGGTTCTGGTAATATATCTACCGTTTCATCCTCGGGTTCTTTATCAACCACCCAATAATAATTTGATAGGAATATGGCGACAAGATCGTTTCCCCTTGCATGGGGATGAATATTATCGTCTGCATACTCACTCCACTTCATCCTTCCCGATTCAATTTCTGCTTGTATCGCATCACAGACACTAATCATGGGAAGCTGGTAATGCTCTCCAATAGCCTGCATATGACCCTGGCAGGAATAACCCCCCTCTGACTGTAAGAATAGAAGCAGGACCGCTGGCTTGTTATCGGATTCTAGTAATCTAACAATCATACTTTCAAAGGCTTCCCTATATAGACTGTCCTTAGAATCATTTACTGAAAACTCTACAAATACTATATCAGGACGGTATTGCAATACATCTCTTTCTAATCTAATTAGTCCAATTAAAGAGGACGTGCCGTTCATACCCGAATTGATATAGGTAAGCTTTCCATCAGCTACATAGTTCTCCTTAAAGAATCTGAAGGATTGCTCCGCATACCCTCTGTCTGCAAGCTCTTTTTTTCTCATTGTAATGGAGCCACCCAGATACACGATAGTGACATCTTCGCCTCGCCTAGCCTTATCTATAGCCCTTTTCATCCTATGGTTATTGCCGGTACTGATTAAGGAACGCTTAACCATCTCTTTATAATAATCCTCTGTCATATACTTATCTCCCTGCTAAAACATATATTGATAATATCGGAATTTATATATGAATTACTAAGAATAATATATTCTGTTCATAAAAATAAGTCTATCCCAAAGTCATTTGCCCCCGGGATAGACTCTAGCATAAGCTATCCTATAACATCCTAATCTGCATAAAAATCATTAATTATCGAATCATATTGAGCAGAAGCCTCTTGAGCTATTTCTATAGCTGAAATCGACTCATAACCGCCACCATCCATATTTCCACCCCATCTAAAGGATAAGTTAGGTACAGAATAAACCATCGACCTCATTCCCTGTCCTTCTATCATAGGAGCTATGGTTTCTTCGACTGCTCTTGAATCTCTAACCTTAGTAAAATAGTACGAATAATCGTCATCATCATCCTCATATCCTGGAGGTGCAGACACCCAATTTGTATAGGCAAATAAAACATCCTCTGCACGTTGTGCATCTATAGAAGAAGGAACGACTCTTACATTTCCTACGAATAAAGTCTGCATCTTAGCATTTGGTCCGGGTCCCTTAGGGAAAAAGCAAAATCCATAATCATCTTCCATATCGAGAAGAGATGGATGCTCATACCATTCACCAACCATCATAGCCGCATTACCACCTGCAAATTCTCCAACCCACCATTTGTGTGCCGCTCCTTCAGGAGCCGCCTGCATATAGCCCTTGTTAAATAAATCGACACCAAATTTTATTCCTTCAAGGTAATCATCTGCCATCTGGTTATTCTCATACCTTTGTGTCTCATTATTAAATCTTACATAATCAGAGCCGTTACTAAATACGGCTGCCTTTGAAAATTCAACAGACCAACAGGTAATTCCATATACATCTGTAATATTATCGGAATCCCTATCTATAGTAAGCTGCTTACTTAATTCCTCAAATTTAGACCAAGTCCATTCATTATTCTTCTGTAAATCATATAGTAAATCCGGTGAAAGTCCTGCTTCTTCAAATATTCTCTTATTCCAGAATATACCCAGACCAGGACTATTTTTCTCTTCGGTAAATCCATATACTT
>CAZDWP010000030.1:0-13829 GCA_964508985.1 uncultured Herbinix sp.
ATCAGGCGCTTCACCTGATCCTGTTTCATCTGCAGCTGATTCTCATAGGACATGGTCTGATAGCTGCAGCCACCGCAGTCGCCAAAGCTATGACAAGCCTTATCTCTGACCTCTAAAGGAGACCTTTCCAGAACCTCTTTAAGATTTGCCTCATATTTTCCACTTCTTATCTTGCTGATAGCAAAGCTGATTTTCTGTCCGGGCATAGCATTCTTTACAATGACCTTACCCTCTTCATGCTCTATAATACCCTTGTTGGGGAAATCCACTCTCTTAACGATGCCCTCATATAACTGACCTTTTTTCATTTATCCTTAAACATAACCCTCTTTGTAGCTACCTGGCTATGTTTTGCCTCCTATTCTATAATAAATAAGACTCGTTTACCGTATCATATTATAACGGGAAACGAGTCAAAAGTCTACTTAAGCTTTATTCTCTTAGCTAGTTCTTCAATATGCCGTTCATCCGTTCCACAGCAATAATCTAGCTCCTCTGGTGTTAAGTGGGAAGCATTGGCCTGAATCCCCTTGAAACGATTTCGCACAAGTTCTGTCTGATTGAACTCCCAGGCAAGAGCTTTCCCTACATTCACTGGATGTACGCAGTTTGTCATATAGAAAATGGGCTTTTCAATAACTGAATTATCGATTGTCTTATTAATTCTTTCAGTCTTATGCTATCCGAATCAGCTCATTGATTTCCTGCTCAAGCTTTCCAAAGCCATTCGTTCCTTCTCCTCTTGTTCCCCAAGCTTACCAAGTATTGAATAGAATAAGTGGGTCAAGCTCTTCTGTTGATTCGTCAACTCCTGTAGCATAGAAAGTAGTTTCCTATGGCGAAATACTTTCTCCATAGACTCTTCCAGCTGTTTATTCATCTCCTCAAACACAACTTATCACCCTCCCAACTTTCACCATTATATCATAGTTTCATTGTCTGGTAAGCTGTCTTGTCTCTTACTCTAATCCTTCGACATCAGCTAGATAAGTAATTGATATTATTGCATCATCCTTCGCGATGAATTGAAGCTTTGATTCATCCTTTGTATAGGTATATGAGCCTGAAGATTCTTCATAATTGTCACCATAAGCTGCTATCATATCTTCAACAGCTGACCCAAGGTAAATGCCCTCTGGAGTGCTTACTGTATCGTCCATCAGATACACAACGGAGACATAATCCTTGCCATCCAAGGGATAAGTAGTTATCTCGAAGCCTGGATAGGTATAGAACTTATCAAGTCCTTTAAAGGCGCAGCTTTCTGATTCGAAATATTCCAATGATTCTCCTAAGGCATCTACGACAGGAGCTACATCAGTATTCATATATATGCTGACGCCGTTATTCTCGAAGAAGAATCCTGATGGTTCCTTAGTTGTACCCTCTTGCTTGGGCTCTGCCTCATTTTTATCCTCTACAGTATTATCAGAATTATCCTTATTGTCTATAGGCTCTTCCTTTGCACCACAGCCTGTCAATAGCATGGCTACCAATATAAAAAGAAATATCTTTCTCATCGTTATTCTCCTATCATTCAGTTTTATATAATTATAAGCAGATTAGAAGCTCAAAATACTACTGCCTATTCGTGAATATTTTAATCGATACAGTCCTTTTTGTCAATTACTCCTCTTCCGTGTTGCCGCCTACTGTCTGGGTGGCAGCTCCATAGCTTTTTAGATATCCATACTCCTTAAGCTCTCTCTCCTGGTCTTCCTTCATTGCATAATAGAAATCTACCTTGTCCTGCCATATACTATTATATTCTTCATCACTTCTGCGGTCAGGAAGATTAAAGGTATTACTTAATATTTCACCAAAATACTCCGTGAATTTCTCTGCACCTGACAGATTAAGGTGAAGACCACCGTCAAATGTATCCTTATCATATTCAATTCCTATTTGCTCCTCGGCAAGATCAAGGAAATTAATATATGTTAGCTCATTTTCATTAGCAAAGTCTACCATCTGCTGATCCCACTCTGGATACCAATAAGGAAAGACGCTAGGTGATTTGATTAGGATTAACTCTATGTCATTATCCTTGCAAAGCTTGGTCATTTTTTCAAGATAGTAATAGCTATTATCCCCGAAGCTATAATCTGCCAATACTCTTCCCTTAGGTATATAATCTACTGGCTTTACATCTATTCTCATAAGATATCCGTTATGGGATTGCTTATCCTTACCGAACAGATATTTGAAATCCTCCGAGCCTAGATTATTCCATCTTGAATGATATCTAAGCAGTGGGAATATATAGGATATCAGGTCCTCGTCCTCCATCATCGAAGCCTTGATTGCATCAATCTTTTGTCTAGAAAGCTTCATGCCGTCCAATGTCAGCCTGTTATACGCTTCCTTCTGAGGCTCATTATATTTCATAGACAGCACATTAAAGACTACCGCCTTGGGTTTCTCATATTCTAGTATTTCCTCAAGCAAATAGTAGGACTGCCATATAAGCTGTTGAGCACTTCCCCTTATGTAGCTTGTTATGCCGTATTTCTCCCATAGGGTAACAGGAGACACATTCGAGAATACCTCACAGTCCCCTACAAAGATTACATCATGCCTTTTCTCTTCCTTGTAATACTCTTCTACCAGATTTCCTTCAGGAATTTCTGACATATATTTAGGCATAAATAATTCCTGTAGAAATACAACTACAAGAAGTAGCAGCATAAGAGCTACAATATTTATCACTATTTTTTTTATCTTCATAAGCTTTCAGCCTTTCCATATAAATTAGAACTGACTATAAATTAAAACTGACTATAAATAAACTGGCTCGCATCGTATCCCACACCATATGCTCCAAATATCAAGATTGATATAATTAGTAGGAAATAAGCCAAATACCTAACTGTAAAAGGCTTTGTGTTAAGCTTCTCTCTATAGCCCACAGACCTTGATGCCATACTTACATATAATATAAGTAATGCCGCGGGTACCAATACCAGATAATCAGATATGGTTAGTCCAAGCCTTAATAGCCCGCCGTTAAATAATTCATTCCAATTCCACTTCGTAAATACTGTCCCATACATCCTAAAGGTAGTGCCTACATTCCTATAGCAATCAAATGTACGAAGAAAGCTCATCAACCAAAAGGTTCTAATCACTTGAAATAGTCTATACCAGAAAGTATGTAGAACATTAAAACGCTTATGAAAGCGCTGATATAGAGGTATACATTCTTGTGACACAAGTATAACCAAGCAGTTTAATAGTCCCCATACTATAAAGTTCCATGCCGCTCCGTGCCATATACCAGTAGTAAACCAAACGATTATGGTAGCTATATATACAGGAATTTTCTTACCGATGGCATCTCCGAATAGCTTTCTGCATCTTTTTGAAAGATTAAGCATGGACTTACTTACTGATATAGGAAAGAACATATACTCCTTAAACCAGGTTCCAAGAGTAATATGCCACCTTCTCCAATATTCTGTAATGGATTTTGAGAAATACGGCCTTTCGAAATTCTCCTTTAGTCGAATTCCGAATAGTTCTGCAACACCTATGGCTATATCTATGCCTCCAGTAAAATCCGCATATAATAAGATTGCATAGAAGAACATCCCCACAAGTACATATACTCCTTGATACTCCTCGGGGTTTCTAACAATAGTATTTACGCCTACTAATAGCCTATCAGCAATCACCAGCTTCTTAAAAAAGCCCCATAATATCCTTTGCAACCCAAATGATATGGCCTTTGTATCAAAGGAATGCTCACCAAACAGACTTTCCTTCAGATCATTAAACCTACTTATGGGTCCTTGAATTAATTGAGGAAAGAAGGATATAAATAATGCCAGCTTAAAGACATTTTTCTCATAGGAATACTTGTCCCTATATACATCGATAATATACCCCATAGTTTGAAATGTATAAAAAGATATTCCTAGAGGCAAGACAAAGCCTAGTAGTGGAATGTCTTTATCCACCCTCAGCATATCGAATACCGAATTAATATTTAGTATAGTAAAGTCAGAATACTTAAGAACTGCCAGAATACCAAAATTAAAAACCATACATAGCACTAGCCACATTCTTTGCTTTCTCTTAATCTGTGCTTTATAGGTCTTTCTTTCTTCTCTAGATAGTGCTTCCTTATTCTCTTTAATATATTCTACTTGAATAGTCTGTAATGTTCCTATTCTATTACTGGCGAGATAGGTAGAAAGAGTTGTTGCTAGAATATAAGCTAAGTACCCCAACCCCGCAAAGCTATAGAATACATAGCTTGCCAATAAAAGTAGCATCCACTGGAATCTTTTTGGTATAACGTAATAAAGTGCAAATAATATAACTATAAATAATATAAATTCATATGATGTAAAAAGCATAAAGCCCCCTATTATTCATCCTCCAATAGTCTTTCAATCAAGGTATGAATAGCCTTGGCGGAGTTAAAATTCTCCGGTACTATCTCTTCTACTGGTATGCTAATGTCAAATTCCTCACTAAGATCTGATATAAGTGTTACAATATCAAATGAATCGATGATCTTATCATCAATTAATGTCCTGCAGGTTTCAAAATCCACCTCAGGATGTAGTCCTTCTAAGATTTCAAGTATTTGATCCATTTCTTATTCTCCTATTGTTTTATTTTATTTTCTGTTATAGCTTTCCTTTAATAATACACGATTAATCTTACCATTGGGTGTCAATGGCATGTTATCTAGATTCTCTATCATATTAGGCACCATGTATCTTGGAAGCTTTTGCTTAAGAAAGCTTGCTACCTCAGCTTTTGTGATATCCCCAACATAATAAAGTATTATCTTCTTCTTAAGCTCATCAAATATACAGCAGGCTGACTTTATCTCAGGTTGCATATTTGCCACAACCTCAATTTCTCCCAGCTCGATTCGATGACCCATATGCTTAATCTGGTTGTCTTTTCTTGATACGAATACCAACTCTCCATGCTCATTGTATCTCCCCAAATCTCCTGTTCTATAGATTAGCTCAGGATAAGAAGTATTAAGGGGGTTTTGCACGAATACTTCATTGGTCTTTTCAAAGTTCTTATAGTATCCCAGTGTAAGGCCTGTTCCTCGTATGCATATTTCACCGTTCTCACCAGGCTTTGGCTGCTTGTCCTCATCATCAAGTAGAATTATATCAGTATTCTTAAAGGGCCTTCCAATAGGAATTGCTTCATTAAGTTCAAAGTCCCTATTAACCTCATAATAACATGACATTCCTGTACACTCGGTTGGTCCATACAGATTAATAAATCTTGCATCTGGAAGATTCTTTCTCCAGAGCTTAAACTGCTTAATTGGAAACACCTCACTACCGAAGGCTACGGTACGAAGATGCCCAGGAACTGCCTTTTCAAATGTTCCAAAGGCTGATATCATCGTAAGAGCCGATACAACCCAGCATATAGTATTGATTTTCTTATCATTTAAAAATTCCACCAGCTTAAGGGGGAACATGAATAAGCTCTTTGGTATAATATATGTGGTTGCCCCATATTTTAATGTTGGATATAGCTCCTTAAGGCAGGCATCAACATAAAGAGGGGTCTGATTACCGAATACAGTATCCTCTTTAATCTTAAGAACATCTGAAAGGTTCTCTATATAATCGATAACTGAGCGATGGCATGCCACGACTCCCTTTGGGATTCCCGTTGAACCCGATGTAAACACTATATATATTGGATCTGTATCTATCTGTCTATATCTTATATTCGCCAATATACCTTCATCTACAACCGTCTTAATAATATCGTCATATTGGTATACATTTCCCTCATAATTAAATTTCTCTATGGTATTAATGGTATCTGAATCGCATATTACCGCTCTCGGCTTTAGACTTTGGAATATCAGCTCAATACGATGTCTCGGCATTTCCTCATCTATGGGAACATAATAGCATCCGGAATATATTACACCATAGAATGTTATTATAGCATCGGGACGCTTTCCCATAAATACAACCACGGGCTCCTTATAATATTCCTTCTGACTAATAAATGTTCCGATAGCTCTTGATTTATCAAAAACATCTCTAAATGTAGCCCCATTATTCTCATCGGCGTAAGCGATTTTGTCAGGTACCTTGTCAACAATATTCTCTAAATATTCTAATACATTATTCTGCATCGTTCTCATGCCTTCCTGGTTATGTATATTAGTAAATCAAGTTATAATATTTCTATATTCCTTCTTAAGCTTTGCTTCGCAGCAGATTACACTACGCATAGCCAAAACCTCCAAAGCATCTATAAAGCCGGAACCGATATATTCCTCACGCTTTATCATTGAAAGCTCTGTACAGCCCAAGATGATTATATCAGCACCCTTATCTTTTAGTTCTTCTTTAACCTTATTAAACTGCTCCATATTAACAGGTATACCGGCTTTTACATTCTTATATATCAAGCTTGTTACATATGCTTGGCCCTGTTTTGAAGGAACTATTGGTTCAATATCATGATTTAGCAACTGTTTCTGGAATAGGCCACTTTCTATGGTTCCCTCTGTAGCCATTATACCCACACGCTTAGCATAGTGGTCCTTTAGGTACTTTGCCGTCTCAAATATTATATGAATTATGGGAGCATCGATACTCTGTGATAACTCCTCATGAAAATAATGGGCTGTTATACATGGAATTGCTATATAATCAGCGCCTAGTGTCACTAAGGTTCTTCCTGCCTCTATCATATCTGGCAGAGGGCTGTCTAAGCTCCTTCCCAGAATAAAATCTGTCCTATCGGGTATGGATGGCTTACTGATTATATTAATATCAATGTGTTCCTGGTCAATATTCGCATCAGTCATGCGACTTACCAGCTCATAAAAATATGCTGTAGCAGCCGGACCTAAGCCTCCTATAACACCTAATTTTTTAGTCATGTTGTCTCCCTTCGGACCTATGTGCCACTATTATCACGCAGGTTTTTCAATAGACTATATCTAATTACCAATTATCTCTGCCGACTTATTATTTTTCAGGTGTTGCAGGATATAATGATTTATCAAAATTATAGTAATTGTTCCCTCTTTTTTTCGTATAAGCTTCCACTTCAGCATCGGTAAGCATAAAGGCGGCCATTTTATCCTTGTTTGGACATGTATCAAAATGATACCATCCGTCTCCGCAGTCAATCAAATTCCAAAAATGCTGAGTCCTTCCACCAACCCTAGTTACTTTCATATTATCTATCTCTGCTCGGGTTAAAAATGCTTCTGCCACAGCATAATAGGTAAAGCAATCTCCAAGGCCATTTTCTATCCCTCTATATGCCTCCTTCATCCAATCCGATTTATCAGATGAACCTGTATAGCCGACATGGTTTTTAATCCATTTATATATCTCATAGGCTATTTCTCTTTTTGTCATGCCTTCCTTGGTAATATCATCCAGAATAGTATCTACCTTAGCATAGAGCATTTCCTCTGTAACTTCAAATGTCTGTACAATTATATTTGACGATTCTGTCACTTTATTTCCTGCAGAATCCTTAGCCGTATAAGTAGCCTTATAGGTCCCTGCCTTATTAAGATTCACCTTGCTTGTATCTATCTGGAAATCAACTTCCTCATCTCTATTATCCTCTACTCTGACGCCCTTCCTATAGGAAACGGGATATCCTTCAAACACGGTTATATCCTTTATGCCATAGAATACAGGAGGCTCTGTATCTTCTTTTATTGTAAGCATAGAACTAAGCTCAGTCCTATTGTGATAGACATCCTCAATAACAATAGTAATTTCCTGACTGCCCACAACATCAAAGTTTGGTTTATTAGCAAATGAAACTGTATAAGCAGATATATCGCTAATATCACTTACAAAATCAGCTGGGGATACAGCATCGCCCTTCCAGGTCTCCTTGTTTACAGGTGTAGCTGACGGGGGCGTGGTATCTACCACATCTATATTTGAGTTTAGCACCCTTCCATCCACTTCAATCTGTATAGAATGAACTATAGGCTGAGTGACATCAAGCACCGACAAATCTGATAGGATATAAACGCTGATATTATCGTTTTCCACAAAATCCTCGGGCTTCACATCAAGAACACCACCGGCTTCTACCTGAACAGAACTTTTTACATCCAGAATGATGAGCTTCGATTCAATTATCTTTATATTACTCCCTGTGTCCTCCAGTGCAATTTTAACTTCCTTCTCACCCGGTGTAGAGGTGTCAGGTTCCGATACAAACGATACCTCAACATCGGTAGCGTCAACTATATTATATACAAAATCAGAAGCCTCTAGCTTCTCATTCATTAGTGCAGTAACCTCTATAGGCTCTCCATTAGGTGCTATAGTATCTACAATCTCAAGGTTTGAAGTATGAATCTTTCTATTAACCTTTATTTGAACTTCGTAATTTCCAGGAGCACATAGATTAAGGCTTGCTATATCTGTGATAAAGCTACCGCTTTTATCCTTCTCCAGCATAAACTCTTCAACATCGATAGAACTTGCACCTGCCTCAATGGTTACCGCATTAGCAACCATGGGTTTCGTCTCAAAATAAGCCAAACCAGCTACAACTACCAGTGCTACTAAGCTAAGAAGCATAATAATTATCTGTCCTATGCGTTTTCTTCTTTTCTTTCTTCTCATAATGCCTCCATATATAATATCAATTTACTTATATCTTCCAGTTAACTCTCAACTCATTAGTATATATTAATCTTAAAATAATAGATTGTCAATACAAGGCTAATCTAGGCTTTCTTAATATTATTAACCTATATTAATATTTTATAATTTAATATATTTATAACCTTAAATATAAATATTTACAGGTAAGTATTATACAGCTTTATACGACATAATTCACCACAATCCCCCTTATTGCATACGATATAATACAAAGATTTTAAATTTTTGATGACTAGCATGGCAAATAAAGGAGTTGATTATATGAGTTGTTGTAATTTCGGTAATCGAAGGTCTAGCCCTATGAGAGGATTTGACCGTCACGGTTGTGAACTAGATAATAGGAGGGGTTGCTTTAATGTTAATTGGTGTTCTTGCAGGAATAACAGATTGTGCTCAAGAAGAGATCCATACGTGCGCTGGCCTCGTCGCCCATATTAAGCTTACATCTATAACATGATAATAAAAGCAATCATATTTTAACAATAAGAAATCCCTTTACTTTAACACTGTGTAATGTTAAAATTGTACTGTGTGAAAAATTACTAATGGATGAAAGGAAGGGGTCCTCATAATGAGCAAAAACATCAGAACACCAGCTGTTGATCATTTATTTGAAGCTATTCTTAGCTTAAAGGATTCTGAGGAGTGCTATACTTTTTTTGAAGATATATGTACCGTTAATGAATTGCTATCCTTATCTCAAAGATTTGAAGTAGCACGAATGCTACGAAAGCAAAAAACTTATCTCGAAATTGCTGAGAAGACCGGAGCGTCTACAGCAACCATAAGCCGCGTTAATCGGTCACTTAATTACGGTAATGATGGCTATGATATGGTTTTTGCTCGTATGAAAAGCTTTAATTCTACAAATTAATAATCAAGCCCATATCAAATGACGATATGGGCTTTTTCTATTCGTTATTCTTATTCTTCTTTATATTCTCGCCAGCTGTCTTCTTAGAATTTTCCTTACCTTCCTTGCCGTTAGCTGATGTTTCCTTCTTACTTGGCTCCATACCAGACTTTAAGGAATTATCTATAATTTGTTCTATTACATGCTTTCTCATATATACATCAAAGCTTAGAATACATATGAAGGAGAACATCGTTAGAAAATCCCTATCTTCCTCATTCTTAACAAAGTCGAAGGATCCCTTGGCTTTTGTCATCTTCCTAATCATGTCCTTAGTAAGGGCTTCTGTCTGTTCCTTCTCTAGTCTAAATATTTCTTCGTATATTTCCTCAAGACCGATATCTGATTTATCTCCATAATATCTCTCAGTCAAAGGATTAAAAATACTCTGTATATCACTGATTGACATTATGTTCTTAAAATAATAAATAAATATAAGAAGGAACATATGCTCCTTCGTGTATTTTTTCTTGTCCGGGGGAGGAAGCAATTCATTCTTAGTATAATTATTTATCATGGTTTTTGTAAGGAGCTTATCCTCACTGTACCTTTTGGATGATTTCAAATGTTTGTCCATAAAGGTAGTAACCTGATCCATATACAAGTCGATATTTGGTATATCATCCGGCATAATATATTTCACATTTTTCAGGTCATCTATTAAGCTGGAGATAAACTCCTCTTTCGATATATCCAATCTTCTCACCTCAGATTTATTATATAGTATTCGATACTAGATGTCAAAGCAAAAATAGTGATGTAAACTTGAATCCATCTCATCACCGTGCTATACTTATCCTGTGCTTTTTGCATAATACACAAAGACAGGCAGGTAGATACATGAATATATATGATACACTAAATCCCGAACAAAAACGAGCTGTTTTACACGATAAGGGCCCCCTTTTGATTCTGGCCGGAGCCGGTTCAGGAAAGACTAGGGTTTTAACTCATCGCATCGCATATCTTATTGAGCATAGAAATGTTAACCCGTGGAATATCCTTGCTGTTACGTTTACCAATAAGGCTGCAAGAGAAATGAAGGAAAGGGTGGACCAGATTGTAGGCTATGGTTCGGAAAGTATATGGGTTAGCACATTTCATTCTACCTGTGTCCGAATCCTAAGACGCTTTATAGATAGAATTGGTTACGAGCGTAGCTTCTCCATATATGATTCAGATGATTCTAAAACCTTGATACGTGAGATCTGCAAATACCTTCAGATTGATACTAAACGAATACCCGAGAAAAGTATTTTAGGTGCAATTTCAAAGGCTAAGGATGAGCTTATTTCTCCCGAAGAATTCGAAAGGGGTGTAGGCGGTGACTATATGCTCAAAAAGCAGGCCGAGGCCTACAAGGAATACCAGAAGCGACTCAAAGCAAGTAATGCTTTGGATTTCGATGACTTAATCGTTAAGACTGTAGAGCTTTTTATGAATGATAAGGAAGCTCTCTCCTACTTTCAAAATAGATTTCGTTATATCATGGTAGACGAGTACCAGGATACGAACACGGCTCAGTTTCGCCTTATACATCTTCTTGCCTCTGGTGTTAATGAAAATGGTGAGAAGGAATATAATCTTTGCGTAGTCGGTGATGATGACCAAAGCATATACAAGTTTCGAGGTGCTAACATCCAGAATATTCTGAATTTTGAGAAGGCATTTGCAAATACTAATGTAATAAAGCTAGAGCAAAACTATCGTTCAACAAAGAGTATACTAGATGCTGCTAATGAGGTTATAGCTAATAACGTTGGTCGTAAGGATAAAGCCCTTTGGACAGATAATGATAAGGGTGAGCCGGTGAATTATACCTTATTTGAATCTGATATAGATGAAGCCGATAAGATCACAAGCGAAATAAAAAGAACAGTTGAGAATAAAGAAGCAAGCTATAACGATATTGCAATCCTATATAGAACCAATGCACAGTCGCGTATATTCGAGGAAAAGTTGATTCTTAGAAATATTCCATATCGTATCATAGGAAGTGTAAACTTCTATGCTCGTAAAGAGATTAAGGATATACTTGCTTACCTAAAGACTATAGATAACGGCCTAGACAGCATCGCAGTAAAGAGAATAATCAATGTCCCTCGTCGCGGTATAGGGCTTACAACTATTGATAAGGTAAACAACTATGCCCTACTTAATGATATGAGCTTCTATGAGGCACTTACCCGTGCACAACAAATCCCAGGGTTGGAGCGCACAGCCTCAAAGATTTTACCATTTGTAAGCATGATTGAAGGACTTCGATCACAACTATATCAGGATAATTATAATTTAACCGAGCTTATCGATGATATACTTGAAGCTACCGGATACCTAAGGGATTTGGAGGCAGAGGACTCTGATGAGGCTAAGGATCGTATCGCCAACATAGATGAACTGGTTAACAAGCTAGTTACATATGTAGAGGGAGCCGAAGAAGCGCCTAGTCTTGGTGGGTTTTTGGAGGATGTTGCCTTAGTATCTGATATAGATAACCTAGATGAAAGCACTGATAACATAGTACTTATGACACTCCATAGTGCCAAGGGACTTGAATTTCCTTATGTTTATATGTGCGGCATGGAGGATGGTGTGTTCCCCAGCTTTATGTCCATATATGCTGATAATCCTCAGGAGGAAATTGAGGAGGAAAGAAGACTTTGCTATGTGGGAATAACCAGGGCTAGGAAGCACCTGTCCCTATCTGCAGCTAAGCATCGTATGCTTCGTGGTGAGACCTTATATAATAAGCCATCACGATTCATTCATGAGATACCAAGACATCTTATGAAAGTCAATATGGCTGAAAAGGATTTTCAGAACTCATTTTCTACGAATAAAGCATCGCAGATCTCTGAATACCATATGTCACAGATTAATAATAAACCTTTTGTTATGCCTGAACCCAAGCAGTTCGCTGGCAATAATATAGGCACATTAAATTATGGTGTTGGTGACAAGGTTAAGCATATAAAATTCGGTATCGGAACAGTTACCGACCTAACCAAGGGAGGCAAGGATTACGAGGTTACAGTAGATTTCCAAGGATACGGCATAAAGAAACTTTTATCGACATTTGCAAAATTAACTCTAGTAGATTAATATAATACTGAATAAATAAGCTGATGTTATGAAATTATAATATATAGCAATTCATCCATTAATATGTTATACTATCTACAGAAGGTTCATAATAATGATATAATTAGAACAAGAAAGGAAGTGCTAACATGGGCAATAAATTTGATGACTTTTTGAACGCTATTAAGATAGGAGAGATTATGCATAAGAAAAACCCTGATAAGAAGAAACATCCCCTTGTATGTATCCTTGCAATTATTGGCGCAATAGCTGCTGTTGCTGCAATTGCATATGCTGTTTACAGGTATATGAATCCTGATTACCTTGAGGATTTTGATGATGACTTTGATGAATATGAGGACGATGATGAAGTCATAGAGCCTGTTCTGACTACAGAGGAGTAATTTACTTTATTAACTAGAATGACGAGCATTCCTATGAGACTGATTTTAATGATATACTAAGAGACTGATGCCAAAATATATTAGTGCATCAGTCTCTCTTTATTACAATTCTATTATTGCTTTATATCTTGCTTATAAAACATTATTTCTTTATTGCTTTTTTTGCATACTCTGTTGTAATTATATTCTCATATGGAACGCGTTTTTGTAACTCCCCTGCCTCTTCAAGTATATCTTGTAATAGAGTCAGACTTGCCTCCTCGAATATCAAGTTATCTTTCCAGGTATCCTGTTCATAATATCTTGTTACAAGCATTACAAGAGTCTTGTCGTCTGTTTCCTTAAACTGAGGGGTAATTGCCTTTGCTATTTCTTTAGGAGTATGGCTTCCAACATAATCCATTCCTCTTTGAATTGCATTAGTGAACTTCTGTATCACCTCAGGATTCTTCTCTATATAACTCTTCTTGGCAGAAAAAGCAGTATAGGGTACCTTACCGCTTTCAACACCGAGTGAAGCTACCACCTTACCCGCACCTTCCAGCTCCAGCGCTGTGGCTGCCGGTTCAAATTCTATGGTATAGTCACCCTGACCCGATGCAAATGCTTGTGATGTCAAGCCAAAGTCTATATTCTGAACTATATTAAGGTCCTCACCTGGATCAATTCCCTGTTTCTTAAGTATATATTCAAATACCATCTGGGGCATTCCGCCTTTACGTCCGCCTATAACTGTCTTTCCCTTTACATTTGCCCATGTAAATTCTT
>CAZDWP010000031.1:0-13791 GCA_964508985.1 uncultured Herbinix sp.
CCTTACTATCTTTTTTACCATTATACAACATTTTAAATTGAATTCATATAATAGCCACCACCTACCTCTCTGCTATTACATAAATCATAATACCTGAGCTTTTGTCTTAGCATAGCTATCACTGGCATAGGGTCTTATAATCATTGGAATTTCTGATTAAGGATATAATAAAACAGAAATCTTAAGCCCATCTGCATATAAAACTAAAGATTTTCTAAAGTTTAATATTAAAACGGTAGCAGGTACCAAATAAAACCCCTGATGCTATAAATTATCAGGGGTTTTTATTATGATTTATTATTTATTTTATTTAAGATTTATTAAAAAATTATATTACGACTTCCTCATAAGAGGGTATGGAGCTTTGTGCACCCTTTCTTGTAACCACTATGGAGGACACTATATTTCCAAATTTAATAGCTTCCTCGATGCTTGAGCCTTCTACCAATTTTAATGCTAATGATGCGGTAAATGCATCTCCAGCTGCAGTTGTATCCACAGCTTCTACCTTTCTGGGGGGAAATACTTCATGTTTATCCTTAGTGACCAATACTGTTCCTTTAGAGCCTACGGTAACCACAACCTTATCTATGCCTCTTTTTATTAAGCTGTCCGCCGCGGCCACTATCTTATCCGTGGTATCTGTAGGCATTCCAGTTAGAGTCTGGAGTTCTGTCTCATTCGGCTTTATGATATCAATATTCTTTATCAAGCTGTCAGGTAACATTTTTGGTGCCGGAGCAGGATCAAGTATTACCTGTTTATTAAGGCTTTTTGCAAGCTCCGCCACATAAACAACCGTCTCCATAGGTATCTCTAATTGAAGCACTACTACATCACATTCTTCAATTAGATTTCTGTGCTTATTAATATGCTCCTTATTAAGCTCATAATTCGCCCCTGATATAACAATTATGCTGTTCTCACCTTCACAGTTTACTGTAATAATTGCTGTTCCGCTTACAGTGTAATCTAGAACCTGCACTCCCGAAGTATCTACGCCTACTGATTGTAAATTCTTAAGTAGCTTATCACCATTCTCGTCCTTACCAACAGCACCAATCATACTCACATCAGCACCCAGTTTTCCGCAAGCATAAGCTTGGTTTGCCCCCTTTCCCCCTGGAATATGCGATAGCTTCTTACCAAAAATAGTTTCTCCTGGTTTTGGCATTGTATCTACATCAATCACCACATCCATATTTAGACTTCCTACGATCAAAAGTTTTCCCATCGCTAGCTCCTCTCTATTCTTTATGCTTTCATAATTATAACCTAACTCATCAGCCTTTAGCAATAATTGAAAACATATTACTTACCTTTATCGACAATGTTCTATTTTATCTGACTTATTTTGCACATTTTCTATTCAAATGAATATTATATATTGAAACCAAAAAGGTTTCCAAAAATAAAAAAGTGCATGAATGCACTTTGACAAATCGGGGTGAAATATGGATAATTATATTAAGCAGAAAAACGCAAAGGTTATAAGCTCTGAGACTTATGCTAACAAATGCGAAAAGGATTGTGAAGCACGGGTATTGCAATCTGACACCCTGACGGGTGCCGAAAACTATCCTTGGCCAGGAGGAGACTTCAAGCTTCCAAGAGTCCTATCTGAATTTGTGGTTCAAATTGATTCCGAATCCGAAATCAGACTCAATGAGCCGGCCTATGAGATAAAAAGAATAGAGAAACAAATATTCTTAAAACAGTGTAGGTATATTTCCACTACCAATAAAGTCTTTATCGAGGGATATATTAGAAAGAATATAGAGTATGCTGCTAAAACCTGCGCAAAATACAATACCATTGCTGGTACAATTAAAGATACTACTGTTCATGTACCATTTAAATTCTACACCAAGGTTGATTTTTGCGGTGCGAGTCCTCAAATCATCCCTAATCCTCCTTCCATGGTGGCAAGATATTTTGATGAAAAGAGAATGGGTAAGGACATCAGAGAAGCCGATAGATCCAATATCGAGATTTTCAATGAGCCCGTTTACTGTGAGCTCGAATGGTCTGCTATATATGATGCGGACATTAATGAAAAAGGATGCCCTCTTGATAAGATACCTAATGAAGAAGAGTTTCAAGAATTCACAGATAAGTCTGTTATCTATCTATGTATAAAATTACTTCAGAAGCAGCAGGTATGCTGGCCTTTCCCTACTAAGGAAAGCCCTAAAATGAAGTCATTTCCTCAAAATACCGAATGGCTAATACCAAAAGCCCATGAAAAAAAACTGGAACTACCGCTCTAGTTAGATAAAACTCTTTAATATATTAGGGGATACTCATCCGGTATCCCCTAATATATACAATAATTTTTATGTCTTATACTATCTCGCCCTTTGATATAATTATAGGGTGTCTGATATCACCTATTAACCTACCATTTTCACGTATAGTTACCTCTTTATCCATAACCATATAATCAAGTTCACATCCAGACTGTATTATGGAATCCTGCATAACTATTGAATTGCTCACTCTTGAATCCTTGCCAATATGCACTCCTCTGAAGACTATACTATTCTTTACCTGGCCTTCAATAATACAACCATCTGCAATCAAGCAATTACTTACTGATGCCTCGCCGCCATACCTTGTTGGTGCCTGGTCCTTTATCTTCGTATATATAGGCCTACTTGGGTTGAAGATTTCCTTTCTTACATTCACATCAAGCATATGCATACTATTGTCATAATAAGATTGAATACTATCGATATCTCCAACATATCCATCGAACTTATACCCGTATATATTGGACTTCGAGCTTCTTTTCATCAATATATCCCTTACAATATCCTGTTCTCCACGGGCTATGGCTTCATCAACCAAGTATTGAAGATAGCCTTTTTCAATAAGCATAACACTCAGAAATATCTTATTTGTTTTCGGTCTACGGGGCTTTACTTCTATATCCCTTACACGACCGTGGTCATCCACCGATAAAAAGGTATGATTAGTTATAGCCTCCTTATTGGTATCCTCTTCATAATATACCATGGTTATATCCGCATTTTTCTCAAGATGAAAATCCATTACTTTATCAAAATCAATATTAAAAACGACATTACCCTTTGATAAAATGGTATGTTTTTGCTTGCTCTTAGAAATATATCCCAAGGCTGATGCTAATAGATCAACGCTTCCCTCTCCTAACCCATGAGTATTGCGGGCGATGTAGGGAGGGATAATATGCAAACCACCGTTTTTTCTATTAAGGTCCCATTCCTTACCAGATCCTAAGTGATCCATAAGTGACGAGTAATTATGCTTAAGAATTACTCCTATATTAGTAATACCTGCATTAACCATATTAGAAAGAGCAAAGTCTATAAGTCTATACCTGCCTGCAAATGGCAAGGCAGCAATTGAACGTTTCTCTGTAAGACTATTAATGTGTATATCCTCCGGTAATATAATTCCCATTGTATCTATCATATACTTTCACCCCCTTATTGTATATCTGTTCTCACCATTGAGTTTTTGAATACCTCTGTATTAGCTCCAATAGTTAGATTTCCACCAATCAGAACCATATCATCGGTAACCAGCTTGCTGGTATGGGGATTATCTGGACTATTATTCATGCCTGATATTACTCCCTTGCCTATGACCGTATTCTCTCCGACTATCGTCTTGTTAAGCACTGTTCCTTCCCCTATATACACATTGGGGAAAACTACACTGTTGGTTATTATTGCTCCCTTTTCTATGGTGACTCCATCGGATATAACTGAATTTTCTACAAAGCCATAGATATTGCAACCCTCCGTTATGCAGCTATTCATAATTTCTGCTTCATTAGCAACATAATGAGGAGGCTTAATCGGATTCTTTGAGTAAATCCTCCAGCTATAGTCCTGTAGATTAAATATGGGCGGAGAGGCCAAGATGTCCATATTGGCCTCCCAAAGGCTGTATACTGTCCCAACATCCTTCCAATAGCCTTGAAATCTATATGCAAATACATCCTCATTATTCTCCAACATATTAGGAATAATGTTCTTTCCAAAATCATTTGAGGAGGAGAGGTTTTTCTCATCCATAATCAAATATTCCTTTAGCGTATTCCAGTCGAATACATATACACCCATGGAGGCTTGATTACTTATAGGCTCAGTAGGCTTTTCCTGAAACTCTATGACCTTACCTCTATCATCCGTATTCAAGATTCCAAAACGATTTGTTTCCTCCCATGGAACAGGCATTACTGCTATAGTAGCAACTGCCCCGGTTTTTTTATGATTTCTAATCATCTTAGTGTAATCCATCTTATATATATGGTCTCCAGATAAAACCAGCACATATTCAGGATCAAATTTTTCTATAAATGGTATATTCTGATATATAGCATTTGCCGTTCCCTTATACCATTCTCCCGCCTTCATTTTCACAAATGGAGGAAGTACATATACGCCGCCAATATTCCTATCCAAATCCCAGGGACCACCGCTTCCTATATATGTGTTTAAATCTAAGGGCTGGTATTGCGTTAACACTCCCACTGTCGTTATTCCAGATTGAGTACAATTGCTTAAAACAAAATCTATAATACGATATTTCCCTCCAAATGGAACTGCAGGTTTAGCTATTTCATCCGTTAGCACCCCCAGACGACTTCCTTGTCCTCCTGCAAGTATCATTGCAACACATTCTGTTCTAGCCATTTATTTCCCTCCTTTTAAGTAAATTGCTGATAGTGGTGCCAATTCCACATAAATCTCATACTTATTACTTCCGTTCGCATCATCTCTTATTGCGGTGTATTTGGGAAATTCTGTCGACTCACCTCCATATTCTTTATTATCACTATTAATAACCTGATAATACTCTCCGGCTGTTGGAACCTCTATGGAATATTTCCTTCGACCTATTGGTGTAAAATTAAAGACCATAATCATATAATCATCGCTACGTATTCCGCTACGCATAAATGATATAACACTATTGTCAGCATCGTCAGCCATAATCCATCTAAATCCCTCTGGGTCATGATCAAGCTGCCAAAGGCAAGTATTCTCACGATATACATGATTTAGTACCTTTACAAACTGCTTCAAGCTTCTATGACTATCATAACCCTGCAAAATCCAGTCCAAACCCGAATCATATTTCCATTCGATAAACTGACCAAATTCTCCTCCCATAAAAAGCAACTTTTTTCCCGGTAAGGCCATCATTAGGCTATAGAAGGCTCTAAGAGTGGCAAATTTATCTTCATAACTTCCAAACATCTTATCCAGAAGGGACTTTTTCCCATGTACCACCTCATCATGAGAAAGAGGTAAAATGAAATTCTCTGAGTATGTATACATTATTAGAAAGGTTAATAGATTATGGTTATCCTTTCTGAACAAGGGATCCATAGAGAAATATCTTAAGGAATCATGCATCCATCCCATATTCCATTTGTAATTAAAGCCTAATCCACCTTCATGAACCTGTCCCGTAACTAATGGAAAATCAGTGGATTCCTCTGCTATCATCAGTGCATTGGGAAATCTTTCAAAAACTGCAATATTTAGCTTTTGTAAAAAATCAATTGCTTCTAGATTCTCCCTACCACCATTAATATTAGGCTGCCACTCGCCATAGGGTCTGTCATAATCTCTATAAATCATGGATGAGACCGCATCTACTCTTAAACCATCAAAATGATATACCTCTAGCCAGAACATGGCATTAGATATAAGAAATGAATGCACCTCAGGCTTGCTATAGTCAAAAACATAAGTCCCCCATCTCTTATGCTCACCTAATCGTATATCATCATATTCATATAAGCATGTACCATCAAACCTAGCCAATCCATGCTCATCCTTTGGAAAATGAGCCGGTACCCAATCCATAATAACCTTTAAGCCTACCTCATGACAGCTATCTATAAAAAACATCAAATCCTCAGGACTGCCATAACGACTTGTAGCCGCATAATAGCCAGTCACTTGATATCCCCAAGATCCGTCATAGGGAAACTCCGTAAGAGGCATAAGCTCAATATGTGTATATCCCATATCAAGCACATATGGTATAAGCTCATTAGCCAAATCCCTATAAGAAAAAAACGACCCATCTTCATGCCTCCTCCACGAGCCGACATGCACCTCATAAATTAGCATAGGAGATGTATAGGGTTGTTTCTTATTGTCATTTTTATTTATTTTATTAGCCCATCTGCGCCCATCTAGTCTATATGTTATTGATGCAGTATTAGGTCTTTGCTCTGCAAATAAGGCAAAAGGGTCTGCCTTTAACCGTGTATTACCATCTGACATGGTAATTGCATATTTGTACCGCTCCCCAACCTTCATACCGGGAACAAATGTCATCCATATTCCGGTATCCTCTATTCTATGCAACTTATGATTACCAATGCTCCATAAATTAAAATCTCCTACCAGATTTACGTCAACAGCATTTGGTGCCCATACTCTAAAGCAAAATCCCTCTGGATGTTCTTCGTTTTCTGGTATGTACAAGCTGCCAAGCATCTGATATACACAGTAGTTCGTGCCCTCATGGAATAGATATGTTTGATAGTCGGACGGTCTTAGGTTCACTAAAATGTTCTGCTTCATGACTCGTAACCCCACGTCTTTTTATTGTGTTAATAATCTATGTTTACTAGTAAAGCATAAATGTGATATATTCATAGTATAATGTTTTTTCTATACTTAAATTATAATGTAGAATCAGGTACAATTCAAGGTGTTATAATTCAAATTTGTTAGATGAAGGAGGTATAAAATGACAAACATATTACTTGTGGCTTCTGAAGCGGTTCCCTTTGCAAAAACTGGTGGCCTTGCTGACGTTGTAGGGTCCCTGCCCTCAGCCTTTGACAGGGATAATTATGACGTCCGTGTCATAATGCCAAAATACGGCTCAATCCCTAAGGAATATACTGACAAGATGATATTTATAACGCAAATCAACGTATCACTTGGCTGGCGTAATAAATATTGCGGTATATTTAAGCTAGAACATGAGGGAATTACATTCTACTTCATAGATAACGAATTCTATTTTTCTGGTATCCAATTATATAGTTATATCCATGAGGATATAGAAAAATTCGCATTTTTCAGTAGTGCTGTGCTGTCTGTACTACCTCATATTGATTTTAGACCTGATATCCTGCACTGTAATGACTGGCAAACAAGCCTAATACCTGTTATGCTAAATGTCCTATATAAAAATCATATATTTTATAATGGCATCAAAACCATAATGACCATTCACAACCTGAAATTTCAAGGTATTTGGGGCTTGGGGGAGACCTATGATGCCACAGGCCTTCCAATAGAATGCTTTACCCCCGATAAGATGGAGTATTACAATGATTCTAATTTATTAAAGGGTGGACTTGTATATGCAAATCATATTACAACTGTAAGCACTACATATATGGAGGAAATTCAAACCCCCGAATATGGAGAAGGCTTAGATGGATTACTACGCGCCAGAAAGAATGATTTAACTGGAATAATTAACGGAATATCTTATACCGAATATAATCCATCTAGCGATGATTTAATTTATGCAAAATACAACCTAAAAGATTTTTCAAGCAAAAAAGCCGATAATAAGGTGGCTCTACAAAGACAACTAGGCTTAACCGAGGACAAGAACACCTTTCTAATAGGTGTGGTATCACGACTTACGGACCAAAAAGGATTTGATTTAATATCTAATCTGATGGAGCGTTTTTGTGGGCAGGATATGCAGCTTGTTGTTCTTGGCACCGGAGAGTCAAAGCACGAAGATATGCTCAGACACTATGCCGAGCTTTATCCAGACAAGGTATCTGCAAATATTCTTTTTTCCAATGATTTGGCTCATAAAATCTACGGTGCTTCGGATGCATTCCTAATGCCATCCTTATTCGAACCTTGTGGATTAAGTCAGCTAATCAGTATGAGATACGGAACGGTACCTATAGTAAGAGAGACCGGAGGACTTAAGGATACAGTAATTCCCTTCAACAAGTATAGCGGTGAAGGAACCGGCTTTTCATTTACTAACTATAATGCCGATGAGCTGTGGTCTATAATATGCATGGCAAAGGAAACATATAAAGATCAAACAAAGTGGAATAGCATTGCCAGACAGGGTATGGCTAAGGATTATTCTTGGCTGGAGGCTGCTAAGCAATATGCAGACCTATATAAAACCCTGCTTTAAGGAGAACATCATGAATACTAATATAGAAAACATTAACGAAAGCAATATTAAAAACACAATAATAAATAAGCTTCAGCAGGAATTCGGAAGGAGTATAGAGGATGCCCCTTTGGAGCTTGTCTACCGAGCATGCGCATTAACTATACGTGATATATTGCTTAGCAATATGGCAGATAGCGACAAGAGAGACAGGAAGGACAAGAAGAAAAAGCTTTACTATCTGTCGATGGAATTCCTAATAGGTCGTTCTCTTGTAAATAATGCTCTTAACCTTATGCAGACGAATACATTGAGAAATGTACTGACTGATCTTGGTATTGATATTGATGAAATGATACAAAAAGAGCCCGAGCCTGGGCTAGGAAACGGTGGTCTTGGCAGACTTGCTGCTTGCTTTATGGATTCTCTTACCACCCTTAACTTACCTGCTGTTGGCTGTGGTATACGGTATGAGTATGGTTTGTTTAAGCAGCGCATAGAGAATGGTATGCAGACTGAGGAGCCTGACTTTTGGCTTGATAGTGGTAACATCTGGGAGGTAGAGCGGCCTGACGAGATAATTGAGGTTAAATTTGGCGGTAATATTGAAAGTCACTGGATAGATGGAAAGCTGATGGTAAAGTATGTTAATCCCAAGACACTATTAGCAGTTCCCTATGATTTTCCTGTAAGCGGCTATGGTACCAATCGTGTAAACTATATGCGCCTATGGAGGGCAAAGTCTCCGATAGTAATGGATATGAAGGCTTTTAATAAGGGCGAATATATAAATGCCATCGCGGACAAGGAAAAGGATGAGCTTGTATCCAAGGTCCTATACCCTGAGGATAATAACCCCCATGGTAAAATATTAAGATTAAGACAGGAGTATTTTCTTTCCTCTGCCACGGTTCAATGGATAATTAAGGAGTATAAAAAGAACTATGGCAATAATTTAAGTGAATTACCCACAAAGGTTATTATTCATATTAACGATACCCATCCTACACTTGCTATTCCAGAGCTGATGCGAATTCTAATGGACGAGGAGGAGCTTGGCTGGGAGGATGCATGGAGCATAGTAACCCGCACCTTTGCATACACAAATCATACTGTAATGAGTGAGGCTTTGGAAAAATGGCCAATATACATTTTTCAACCTCTTCTGCCACGGATTTTCACAATTATAATGGAAATTAATCAGAGACATATGGAGAAGCTAAATAGGTACTATCACGGTGACCGCAAAAAACATGACTATATGGCCATCATAGCAAATGACCAAATTAATATGGCCAACCTTTGTCTTGTCACCTCTTTTGCAGTAAATGGTGTATCAGCACTTCATACACGGATATTGATAGACGATATATTCGCCGATTATGCTAAGACAGACCCCGGCAAGTTCCATTCAATAACCAACGGCATTACATTTCGTCGTTGGCTGCATAATTCAAACCCTGCTTTATCAAATCTAATATCCAGCAAAATCGGAACAGATTGGCTAAAGGATTCGACTCAGCTTGCTAAGCTTAGGGCATATGCAGATGACGAAGAATTTAGATGGCTTTTTGCAGAGATTAAGTATAAGAACAAAATAAAACTGGCAGCTTATATTAAAGAGCATCTTGATATAGATGTAGATGTTAATTCCATATTTGATGTACAGGCTAAAAGACTACACGAATACAAGCGTCAACTATTAAATGCATTACACATTTTGTATCTCTATAACAGATTAATCGAGGACCCTAACAAGCCCTTTACCTCAAGAACATTTATATTTGCCGCTAAGGCAGCACCAGGCTATGAAAGAGCCAAGAACATAATCCGACTCATTAACGCCATATCCGAATTAGTCAACAATGATGAACGAGTTAATAATAAGATTAAGGTGGTTTTTCTTGAGAATTATAGCGTAAGTATAGCCGAAATGCTTATTCCAGCTACCGATCTTTCAGAACAAATCTCCACTGCAGGCAAGGAAGCCTCTGGTACAGGCAATATGAAGTTCATGCTAAACGGAGCACTTACCATTGGTTCCTTAGACGGTGCCAATGTTGAAATTACCGAACAGGTCGGTACCGATAACATCTATATCTTTGGCCTTCGCAGTGATGAAGTGGAAAGCCGATACGAGTATAATTCCGACGAGGTGCAAAGAATATATACAAGTGACAGCGAACTTCATCAGGTTCTTGAGCAATTAATAACAGGACCGCTCCTCGATATTGTTCCTGAGGGCTTTAAGGACCTTTATCAATCACTACTCTTTGGAGATTACGGTATGCCCGACCCCTATATGGTTATCAGAGATTTTCGTGCATATATTGAAATGCAGAACAAGGTAGCCTCTGACTTTGAGCATACCGAGCTATGGTGGCACAAAGCAATAATTAATACTGCATCAGCAGGATTTTTCTCTAGTGATAGAACAATTAAAAACTATAATGACAGCGTTTGGCATTTGGAGGCTTCTAAATGATTATAGAACATGACTCAAGAAATATACTATACCGCTCCCCCTTTGGAGCGGTACCATGCTCAAGTAATATCACACTCAGACTTTATGTTAAAGCTGATAGGATTCCCGCTGCCATAACCCTGGTTTATCATTTTAAGAATGAACAATCAGTAAAGGTTCCTATGCATTATATCTATATGGTGGCAAAGGGAAGTATATATGAAGCAGAGATACAGGTTCCCAAAGAACCCGGACTTCTATTTTATTATTTTACAATAGAGATAGGCAGTAGCACCTATTATTATGGAAATAACAAGGATAGTCTTGGGGGACAGGGTAAAGTCTATAGTAAAACACCCCCTGCTTATCAGATTACTGTCTATAATGAGGATTATAAAACACCTGATTGGTTTAAGGGCAGTATTATCTATCAGATATTTCCGGACAGATTTTCTAAGGGAAGTATGGATAGCTTTAGCACAGGCAGAAAAGATATTATTCGCCGCGAATGGGAGGATACACCCTACTATAAAGCAGAGCAATTTGGTGGTGACTACCTTGCCAATGATTTCTTCGGTGGCAATTTGGACGGAATACTAAATAAGCTTGCCTATCTGAGGGACCTTGGAATTACTACTATATATCTTAATCCCATATTCAAGGCCTACTCCAATCATAAATATGACACGGGAGATTATGAAGTGGTTGACCCCATGTTCGGAAGCAATGAGCTCTTTGAACAGCTATGTGAGGAAGCCTTAAGATATGGTATACGCATTATTTTGGACGGTGTGTTTAGCCATACAGGAAGTGACAGCAAATACTTTAATAAAAAAGGCTCCTATCCGTCTCTTGGAGCTTATCAGTCTAAGGATTCACCATACTATAGCTGGTATAGCTTCTCAAAGCATCCAGAGGATTATGAAAGCTGGTGGGATTTTGAGACCCTACCGAATATCAATGAGACTAATCCCTCTTATATTGACTATATTATTAGCTCCCCTGATTCCATAATAAATAGATGGCTTAATATGGGTGCCTATGGATGGAGACTTGATGTAGCCGATGAGCTTCCCTCTGATTTCATAAAGAAGCTACGTAAGGAAATGAAATCCACCAAGCCAGAATCGGTGCTTATAGGAGAGGTCTGGGAGGATGCTTCTAATAAAATTAGCTACGGCGAGCAACGAGAATATTTTCTGGGGGAGGAACTAGATTCGGTAATGAATTATCCTCTACGAAGGGCTCTTATAGATTTCGCCTGCGAAAGCTGTGATGCCAGCGCTTTTGCCATGCGAATAATGTCTTTAAAGGAGAACTATCCTAAGGAAGCCTTTTATTCACTTATGAACCTTCTATCCAGCCATGATAGCGAACGAATTCTTACCATGCTTGGAGATGCACCTGCTAGGGATCAGATATCCAAGGATGATATGTCGGTATATGAATTAAGTAAGTCCAACCTGGAGCTGGCCAAGAAACGTATGGAGAATGTTATATTACTTCAAATGACACTACCAGGTGTGCCCTGTATTTACTACGGTGATGAGGTGGGTATGCAGGGTTATAATGACCCCTTTAACCGTAAAGCTTATCCATGGGGTAATGAAGATAATGACTTCCTTTCGCTTTATAAGCGAATGATTTCCTTAAGACAAAATAAAAGTCTCCTAGTAGATGGAGACTTTGAAATAATCTATAAGTATAAATCCTGCCTTGCATTTGCAAGATATGATAGCGAAAAGCTCATAGTCGTATCAGTAAATATGGATAAGGACGAGGAAGCCTTCACCCGAATTGACTTAGGCCGCTTCCATCCCTCCGAAGCAACCGATATAGTAACAAATGAAAATATCGATATTGTTAATGGAACAATTATATTTGATCTTCCACCCCTAAGCCATAAAATAATTGAAGTCGATATAAAATAGCTCTTACATCTACCAGTTATTTATAGCATGCTCTGCAAAGGATACCAGCTTCTCTATCCTTAATTCCGTTCCATCATCAAGTACTGCCTTACCATTGAATTCTCCGAACATCTGGTGGCAACAATTATCCACCCATAATAGCTTTGTTCGGGTAGTCCGGTCATATAAGGGAGTCAATGTCAGGTCCAGTCTTCCCTCCCTATCATACAAATGCCAGGGAGCCATGTAATTTTCTGATCGTTCAATCATTACATCACCAAGCTTATGTACTGTATTACCATAAAAGAGTATATTTTCAGTGGCAGCACTTGTATTGCCAAAACCACAGCCCAGGTTGAATCCAAATATTTCATCATTGATATAGCCGCTTCCATTACTCCAATACCATTCGTTATGAAAAGGCCATACGCCCCTACCCCAATCCAGAATTCCAAAGGACTGCTCCTTTAAAAATGTGTATTTTGAACCCCCATTATAGCTTACAAAGCCCTCCGCTTTCATACAATTTATCTTCTGGTTATAGTAGAAGGCCTTGGGCGATTCATCAAAGGGCACATTAATGACAAGGGAGTTATCATTCTGTCTGGTCAAAAGTATATCCGCCTCAAAATCATCCCATCTGCAGTATAGGTGCCTCTGGTTCTTCTTAGCTTCGAATCGCATCTCACCAGACTTTTTCTTATAGCTGATTACATGGTCTGTTTCTCCATCCTTCGGCAGATTCATCGAGCCAAAGGGAAGCACCAGAAAGGTACCTTTTTCTGCGAGCTTTTTTCCGTTCCTAAAGTCAAAAAGCATGATACCTACCTGTCCCGCATAGGAGGCATGGCCAATCGTAAACTGCATACACATCCTGTCATCCGTCACCTGATAAAAATCCCATTCCTTAATCCTGTAAGGAGGTGCTTTAATTGCCTTTCGGTCATAGTTAAGGATACTCTTCGTGGAATAACCGGGAATGGGAGAACCATTTTTATCAAGAACAGGCCCCGCCTTTGTAAATTCCCTCTGCTTATCACTATTCATAATACAATCTCTCCCCTTTCATTCATAGGTCTACTTTACATTTTAAATTCCCAAGGAAGCTTTAAGAAACCTCATAGAGCTTTCTCTGAGTCTTAATATCTTCTCTTCTGTCTCTTCCATATTGCCGATCTTAAATATATCCAAATTATTAAAATCCTTAATATCATATAATATGTGTGATGAGAGTCC